>NZ_MIIZ01000555.1:0-8541 GCF_001743005.1 Shigella sp. FC1967
TGAAATAGTTAATCAATGCAAGTGATTTTTTGATAAAAATCAAATTCTAAACTCCTTTTGTTTTTTAAATTAATCGTCCCGATCAATCTTGTAAAATAATTTAATTTTTTAAATTAAATTTGATTAATAAATAAAGGAATGTGAAGTCAACTCCATTATTTACATATAATAAGTATCAGTATAAATCAGATTGATTTTGATCAATAAGGAACATACCGACTGGTCGGTATTATCCTATGCATGAATACAACTGCACATCACCGAAAAAAAGACCCTATCCGAGTACAAGAGCAATTATTGGAAGCGGCAAGTGTTATTGTGGCTAATGAAGGAATAGCCTCTCTCTCTTTGAATGCCGTGGCAAAAGAAGCAGGAGTCAGTAAAGGCGGTCTACTTCATCATTTCCCCGGAAAATTAGAATTAGTGCAGGCAGTCTTTAAACGGCTATTGGATATTATGGATAGTCGCATTGCAGTGATTATGGAAAATGATCCGATTGAAGCAGGGCGTTTTTCTCGCGCCTATTTAACTTATATTTCTGATTTAAAACAGTCAGACGAAAGTCGCCAATTAGCCATATTATCTTTAGCTATGCCAAATGAGCCTATTATGCGTCAATGTTGGCGAGACTGGATGTTAGATCATTTAGCCAAAGGCGATAAATTAGATAATAGTTATTTAGGAACATTAATTCGTTATGCAGCAGATGGTCTTTGGTTATCTGAACTAACAGAAGGCCCTACACTTTCACAAGAAGAGCGTAGCGCATTAGTCGAAAGATTATCTGAAATGACATTTGACTATATGGCAAACACAGAAAATCAGTCATTTTAATCAGGATGAATGAGGGCACAATGAAATACAAAATAAATGCCTTAATTTATTACGACGCAACGGATGGCGCGATATCGTTAGAAAAAGAGAGTGTTGATACTCATCTTTCTATTACCGCTAATGCGTTACTTTTTTATTTTATTCAGCATCCCGGCGTTGTTAATCGTGATGAAGTATTAAAACGTGTTTGGGATGATAATGGATTAGTTTCATCAAACAGTAATTTAAACCAATATTTGAGTTTATTACGAAAAACATTTCGCCATTATGGTATTGAAAATATCATTGTGACTATTGCGAAAGGACGATTAGAGTTTAATCCAGATATATCAGTTGAACTCATTGATGATTCAACGCTCTTACCTTCAATTCAAACAAATGAAGGATCACCTATTCTAGTTAAAGATGAAAACAAAGTAGTGGTTGAAACAACGACACCTTTATCTTTAACGCAAACACCTTTAGAGCCTATACAAGAAGAAGCACCACAACAAAAACAGAAACCAGAAATTTGTTGGTATTTAGCCAGCATTGGTTTTCTATTAGGTGCGGTATTTCTTGCGGTGATCATCTTTTTTAATCAACACCAATCAAAGCCAATTTCACTGACACCATTAACGCATAATGATTGTGAGTTACTTTCTAATGAAGCCATGATTAATTCTGCGGTAAGTGATAATTATGTTCGCAATTTTGACGCTGTAAGAAAGAAGCTTAATTTACAGTGTGTGAAAGGTGAGCGATTTGTTTTCTTTTATGGTGATAAATTACAAACAAATGGATTGGGTCGAGTATTTTTTAGCGCACTGTGCTAAAAACGAAGATAATCCATTTAGTTATTGTGATAATTACTTTTACTATTCTTGGAAATACTAATGAAAATCTCAGGGAAACTTTTATGTTTTTTATCGGCCCTGATTTTTATCTTGGTCGCGACTTATGCAGCAACAAGATTATTAACCATTAAAAATGAAGGTGTCATGGTTTGCTCTACCAAGGGCATTATGCGTTTTGAAAATATGGAAGATGAAAATGTAAATGGGAATATTCATTTTTCATTTGGCGCTAATGGTAAAGGGTCTATTGTTGTTGAAGGTTATACCACCTCAAAAGCAGGATGGTTATATTTACAACGCTATGTGAAATTTGATTATACAACCAAGCGTGTTTCACCAACAGAACGTCACTATTTTGTTAGCCAATGGGATGCCAGTGCATCATCAATTGATGAATCTCCAGACGTTATTTTTGACTATTTTATGCGTGAAATGTCAGACAGTCATGATGGGTTATTTATTAATGCGCAAAAGTTAAATGAGAAAACATTACTACTCAGTTCACTCAATTCACCGCTCTATATTTGTACCTTAAAACCGGGCAGTAAATTCGATTAATCGTCCTGATTATCTGATTCTATTTTGCAAGGCGGCCTCTAATATAGTCGCCTTTTTGTTTATCTAAAACTCAATATATCTATCCTCTTAATTGACCATCTCTTCTCACATATTCCTGATGTTAACTCTTTGCCTATTCCGTGATTTCAATGGATTGTCGGTATGACTTTTATAGTAAAGAGTGCTCATCTTTATTTTTTTATACACCGTCGTAAAGATATAAATTTGATAAATATGTGATCAACAAAAAAATAGCACGATTTGTATATAGACTTGATTTACGCTTTTCCAATTATTGATCTCACATTGAAATATCAGTGATATTCCGCACATCTTTCTCGTCGATATGTACTGCCTTTTTTCACCTTTTTCAACATCCTTCTAACAAAGTTAATTTGGCTATTTTTTCATCTTTTTTTTATGAAAATCAATAAATTTATAACGATGAAAAAAAACAAATTAACAGCACGGATATATAAATAGAGAGATAAAAAAACACTAAATAACAGAATTAAATTCTATATGCGTTGTTATTATGGATTTATATTTTGTTTTTATTTTTGCGCGTTATAGTGATTTTGAAACCAACGTCTGCGTTTAAAAAATCACCACGCAGACATAATGGGCAAACGTAAACCGTTAAACGGCTTCTCGGAGGAAATGAAAATGGGTGATGCATTAGGTCTGATCGAAACCAAAGGTCTGGTGGCATGTATTGAAGCCGCTGACGCTATGTGTAAAGCCGCGAACGTTGAACTTATTGGCTATGAAAATGTGGGTTCAGGTCTCGTGACTGCGATGGTGAAAGGCGACGTAGGCGCAGTGAAAGCTGCTGTGGATTCAGGTGTGGAGTCAGCACAACGCGTGGGTGAAGTTGTTACATCGCTCGTGATTGCTCGTCCTCACAATGACATCAACAAAATTGTTATCAAACACAAGGCATAGTTTTTGCCTTAGGAGAACGTATGGGTGATGCATTAGGACTTATTGAAACTCAAGGGCTGGTGGCTTGTATCGAAGCTGCAGACGCGATGTGTAAAGCGGCAAATGTTGAGTTAATCGGCTACGAAAATGTGGGTTCAGGTTTAGTGACTGCAATGGTGAAAGGCGATGTAGGTGCCGTTAAAGCCGCTGTGGAATCTGGCTTAGAAGCTGCTCAACGTGTTGGTACTGTTGTGACTTCATTAGTCATCGCTCGTCCACATAACGATATTCAAAAAATCGTTGCCCAGTACAAAGTGACTGAATAACGAAGGAAATAAATATGAAAGAAGCACTCGGTCTAGTTGAAACCAAAGGGCTTGTCGCTTGCATTGAAGCTGCTGATGCAATGTGCAAAGCAGCCAATGTTGAACTGATTGGTTATGAAAACGTCGGTTCAGGTTTAGTGACAGCAATGGTGAAAGGCGATGTCGGTGCAGTCAATGCAGCGGTTGAGTCAGGTGTTGAAGCGGCAAAACGTATCGGCACTGTCGTGACTTCTCGTGTTATTGCAAGACCGCATAACGATATCGAGAAAATCGCACAACAGCACAAAGCCTGATTATTCAGGCGTGCTGTAAAGCAAAGAAATAAGTTATTCAGCTAAATTTTTTAACTCCTGTATGGGGGGAGACATGGTTGCATTAGATAAAGATTTGCAATCCAGACAACTGGCTCGTAAGCTAGTTCGTAACGCGAAAAATGCACAACTTGTTTATGCTAAGTTTTCGCAGGAAAAAATCGACAGCATTGTAAAACACATTGCATTTGAAGCGGCTCGTCACGCAGAAGAGCTGGCAAAAATGGCGAACGAAGAAACAGGCTTTGGTAAGTGGGAAGACAAAGTTCTGAAGAATACTTTCGCGTCATTGCGTGTGTATGAACATATGAAAGACATGAAGACCGTTGGCATTATCAATGACGATAAAGTGAAAAAAGTCATGGATGTTGGCGTGCCTTTAGGTGTTATCACGGCGTTAGTCCCTTCAACTAACCCAACATCAACCATTATCTATAAAACCCTAATTGCACTGAAAGCGGGTAATGCGATTATTTTCTCTCCGCATCCAAATGCAAAACAGTGCAGTTTCCGTGCATTAGAAATTGTTAAAAAAGCGGCTTTAGAGGCTGGAGCACCAGCAGGTATTGTTGATGGTGTGACATTACTGACATTAGAAGCGACCAAAGAATTAATGCACAGCAAAGATGTGTCATTAATTTTAGCGACGGGTGGTGAAGGTATGGTGCGTGCCGCTTATGCATCAGGTACACCAACCATCAGTGGTGGTCCAGGTAATGGCCCTGCTTTTATCGAACGCAGTGCAGATATCAAAAAAGCCGTGAGCGATATCATCACCAGTAAAACATTCGATAACGGCGTTATCTGCGCATCAGAGCAATCCATTATTGTTGAACGTTGCATTTATAACGAAGTTCACCGAGAGCTATTAGCGCAAGGTGCTTACTTTATGAATGACGAAGAAGCAACAAAAGTGGCTTCAATGTTACTGCGTGCTAACGGCACAATTAACCCAGCTGTTGTGGGTAAAGATGCGATTTATTTAAGTCAGCGTGCTGGTTTTAGCGTACCCGCGAATACGCGTGTATTAATCGCATTACAAGATACCGTTTCCCCAAAAAACCCGTATTCGCGTGAAAAACTATGCCCAATCTTAGGCATGTATATCGAAGAAGATTGGAAATCCGCGTGCGATCGCGTGGTGCAATTACTGACTAACGAAGGCTTAGGTCATACCTTAGTTATTCATACCAAAAATGAAGATGTTATTCGTCAGTTCTCTCTAGAAAAACCGGTTAACCGTATTCTGATTAATACCCCAGCGGCATTAGGTGGCATCGGTGCAACCACTAATATTACTCCAGCGTTAACCTTAGGCTGTGGGGCTGTAGGTGGTGGTTCTAGCTCTGACAATGTTGGTCCGATGAATCTACTGAATATTCGTAAAGTAGGTTATGGCGTGCGTACCGTTGAAGAGCTGAAACAACCTTGTCCTTTAGCACAAGAAGTTACTCAACCTGCTGTTTCTGCTTGCTCTGTTTCCAGTGCAAATCACCAGACCAGCATTCTTGATGATGACCGTTTTCGTTCACCTTCTTTAACCCCGGTTCATGCTGAATGTGCCACTGCACAACGTCAAGTTCAAGGTGATGATCGCTTTGGTGCATCTCCTTATGCAACGACTGTCAGTGCTTGTACACAACAAGTGATTGAACAAGGTGATATTACCGAAGAAAACGTGGAGCGCATTATCAAGGAAGTTCTCGGACGTCTGAGTAAATAACTCATTGATATAAGGCGATATAAACCATGATCCTCGCAAAGGTAATCGGACACGTAGTAGCGACACAAAAAAGCCCAGAACTTAAAGGTAGCAATTTATTGATGATAGCCACCTTAGATGATGAGCTTAAGCCACTGAAAAACAAAACGTATGTTGCAGTGGATAGTGTAGGTGCAGGTATCAACGATGTTGTGTTGGCTGAAGAATACTTTGCGCTGAACAAAGATCGCTACAAGGCGATGTCAGTGGTTGCCATTGTTGAGAAGGTTTATCGGGACAGTAAGGAGTAATAACGACATGAGTGAGTTTCTGATAAAACCCCAAATTCAGTTTGGCACCAATGCACTGGATTTTCTTTCTGGGTTAACTGCCCGCCGCGCATTTGTGGTGACAGATAAAGCAATGGTGAAGTTTGGCTTTGCAAATAAAGTCACTGACAAGTTAATGCAACGAGGTATTGATTTCCACATTTACGATGATGTTGCTTCCGATCCCGATATTTCAGCCATCGTCAGTGGTATGAAGATCATGGATGCTCATTATCCAGACTTGGTTATCGCACTTGGTGGTGGATCAGTGATTGATGCTGCGAAAGCCGTTATGTACTCCCTCTGGCATACCCGTAAAGAGAGCAACAGAACAAAACCTCAATTTATTGCGATCCCAACCACCAGTGGTACGGGTTCTGAAGTGACCTCTTTTTCAGTGATCAAATCACACAATGAAAAACTGGTCTTGGTTGATGAGTTTATGTTGCCTGATGTCGCCATTCTCGATCCTGAGTTGGTGAAATCTGTGCCACCTGCCATTACGGCAGATACCGGTATGGATGTCCTTTGTCATGCACTAGAAGCTTATGTTTCTAAAGCCGCATCTGATTTTTCCGATGCGATGGCAGAGAAAGCCGTCAAGTTAGTCTTTGGTCATCTTATTGATTGCCACCATCAAGGTGACAACTTATTTGCTCGCGAAAAAATGCATAACGCATCTTGTATCGCAGGCATGGCATTTACTAACGCCTCGCTGGGGATAACTCACAGTCTTGCTCACGCATTAGGCGGTGTATTCCACGTTCCTCACGGTCGTGCAAATGCGTTATTGATGACACATGTTGTCGCCTTTAACGCCAATCTTCATGGTGATTGTAATAGTGAAGCAGCAAAACGTTACGCCTATCTTGCTCAAAGCTTGGGACTTCCAGCTAATACAGTAAGAGAAGGGGTAACCAGTTTAATCGTCGCCATTAATGTATTGAAAGATGAAATGGGTATGCCGAAGAGTATTCGCGATACCGGTGTCAGTGAAGCGGACTTTTATGCTCGTTTAACGGAAATGGTCGGACAGGCTTTACGAGATAGCTGTACACCGACAAATCCGCGTGACGTGAACACACACCAATTAGAAACATTGTATCGTCAGGCATTTGCCGGTGTATCACACAGCTAATGCTCAACCGAATAAATACCGATTAGGTCAAGTAAAGAACATCAGGAGAGCCTCACATGGCCAAATATTCTTTGACGCCACGCGTAAAAATGCTGGCAGAACGTTTAGTTTCACGCAATAGCTCAATCAGTACAGAGCGTGCGACAATTTTTGATTCATTAGATAACAGCATTGCAGGTGTTCCACAAGCGATTAAACCTGCGCAACGTTTTTATGAGTTTATCCGCCATTTTCCAAGCTATATCGCACAAGATGAACTGATTATCGGTAGCCAATCATCAACACCACGCGGTGCCATTTTTCATACTGAAGAAGAAGTGCGTAGCGACTCTATCTATCGCTTCTTAAGTATTAATAATAGCGTTGCATCACCTGATTATATGCTGGTGGTAAACCAAGGTTTCTTAGCCATCAAAGCACAGCTTGAAGACAGAATTAGAAGCATTGGTAGTGCCGTCAATCGTAGCAGTATGGATGAAGCTAATTACTGTAAATCAGCAATTTATGCATGTGATGCAGCACTGTATTTTGCACAAATTCTGTCTGCAAAAGCAGAGAATTTAGCCGCAATGGAAGGTAATCCTTACCGTAAAGCCGAATTATTAGATAGTGCAGCAATATTACGTAAAGTGCCTGCAAAACCAGCAGAGACTTTTAAAGAAGCGGTTCAAGTATTTTATTTACTGCAATTAGTCTTACATCTAGAAAATGGTAGCTATGCCATTAATCCAATGGGATTTGATAAAGCACTTTATCCATTCTATCAACGTGATATCGACCAAGGTCGTTTAACACAAGCACAAGCGTATGAAATTGTTGAAAGTGTATGGCTGAAATTAGCTGAACTTTCAGAAGTACGTGCAACTAAAGAAGTTGATGGTTATCCCATGTTTGATGCAATGACACAGGGTGTTGATATCAACGATCCACGTGTCAGCATTAACGAACTGTCAGAGATGCTGTTATCCGCTCGCACTAATCTGTCAACCTTACACAGTTCACTGCAAGTGCGTTTATATAATGGTCGTGCGAATTCACAGCCTCAATACGCCGCTCCTTCTGCACACTTTGTTACATCAAATGCTGATGCGGGCGAATTCAAGGTGATGGAAGGGTTAACGCCTCGCTTACAACGCTTACGTAATCGCTACTTAGAAGCACGTCCAAGTGTCTCTATTTACAGGGCACTAGCATTTACTGAAATCGTCCGAAATAACCCAGGTTTGCCACCGATTTTACTGCGCGCTAAAGCATTCCGTCGTGCATGTGAAACTGCACCTATCTTAATTCAAGATGAAGAGCTGATAGTTGGACATCCTTGTGGAAAAGCGCGTGCAGGTGCTTTCTCTCCTGATATCGCATGGCGCTGGGTTCGTGATGAACTCGATACCATGAGCACACGTCCACAAGATCCATTCCAAATTTCAGAAGAAGACAAAAAAAGTTATTCGCGAAGAGATTGTTCCATTCTGGGAAGGTCGTTCTTTAGACGAGATCTGTGAAGCTCAATATCGCGAAGCAGGTGTGTGGGAATTTAGTGGTGAAACCTTTGTTAGTGATCTGTCTTATCACCAAATCAATGG
>NZ_MIIZ01000556.1:0-8463 GCF_001743005.1 Shigella sp. FC1967
CAATTTATTGTATAGCCTAAATAGTATAGATAACGAACGCATTATAGCTGAACGGATTAATGAGGCTAGTTATCAAATTAAGGTAGGTAAAGTGTAGGATAAAGCTATTTATTCGGTATGGAAGCGATATAACGATATTGCTGGAAAATTAAATATAAAATATAGGCTAGATATTTTTAATACTTACAATAATTATTCGTTCAGCAAACGCTTTTTTACTAATCGTTGATGTGAACCATCTTACTTTCACTAATCTATTAAATAAATTAAGGAACCCTGTATGACAATTTTAGTTACCGCCCAAGAGCAAATTATTGTGGGGGAAGCTCACGTTATTGAAAGCCTAGCTCCTGATGGAGTATTTGCTGCGGTATTTGAAGATGATCGGCAAAACTGGTTATTTTTTACGCGATTGATGAATCTGTCGATGGTAACCCAATTCAAGATGCTCTCCATATTTATAACGTTGAAAATGTAACAGATAAAAATATTCCTTCTGATATAAAAATAGGTTGGTCAAAAGACAGTAAAAAATGCGTACTTTTAATTAATGGCTATCCGCACGGTGCGTTTGATTTTGAAGCTAAAAATGGATACTGCCGTAGTGGCTTTCCTCCCTCAGTCGGTCACGAGTGGTCTATTTTAGGGCATGAGTGGAATGACGCTGTTGATGACTTTTTTAGATAATTTCTGGATAGGTTTGTTTGAATTTGGAGCGGGCGAAGGGAATCGAACCCTCGTATAGAGCTTGGGAAGCTCTCGTTCTACCATTGAACTACGCCCGCAATTGATTTTACTAATTATACGCCTCCTTGATTGAACGACAATCCCCCTTCTTATTCAAATGATTACTTTATCACCACTCAAAAGATAACCCTTTGTTTTAAAAAACAATAAAGCCACCTTTCGGTAGCTTTATTATTATATCGGTATTCCTTAATGCTATTCGCTAATAAATAATTTATTTAACATAATAATTATTTATTAGGACGCATTGCTGGGAATAAAATAACATCACGGATTGTATGGCTGTCAGTAAATAACATTACCATACGGTCAATACCAATACCTAAGCCTGCTGTTGGCGGTAAGCCATGCTCTAATGCCGTGATGTAGTCATGATCGAAGAACATGGCTTCTGCATCACCGGCTTCTTTTTGGCGGACTTGATCTTCAAAACGCTCTGCTTGGTCTTGTGCATCATTTAATTCTGAGAAACCATTACCAATCTCACGACCACCAATAAAGAATTCAAAACGGTCAGTGATAAATGGATTATCATCGTTACGACGAGCCAGTGGAGAAACTTCTGCTGGGTATTCAATGATGAATGTAGGTTGAATTAAGTGGCTTTCTGCAACTTCTTCAAAAATTTCACACTGAACACGACCTAAGCCCCAGCTGTTCTCAATCTTAATACCAATAGATTGAGCAATAGCAACCGCTTTATCCATATCATCAAGATCAGCCATTACGGTTTCTGGACGATATTTGCAGATAGCTTCTTTCATGGTTAATTTGGCAAATGGTTTACCAAAATCAAACTCTTGATCACCATATTTCACCAATGAAGAGCCGAGTACATTTTCAGTTAATGTACGGAATAATTCTTCAGTTAATTCAATCAGATCACGGTAATCTGCATACGCCATATAAAGTTCCATCATAGTGAACTCTGGGTTATGACGTGGCGATACACCTTCATTACGGAAGTTACGGTTGATTTCGAATACACGATCAAAACCACCGACAACCAAACGTTTTAAATATAACTCAGGTGCAATACGCAGATACATATCAATATCTAATGCATTATGGTGAGTAATAAACGGACGAGCACTTGCTCCACCAGGGATAGTTTGCATCATCGGCGTTTCAACTTCCATAAAACCTTTATTCACCATAAATTGACGGATACCCGCCATGACTTGTGAACGGATTTTGAAGGTTTTACGCGATTCTTCATTAGAAATCAGATCTAAATAACGCTGACGATAACGCGTTTCTTGGTCAGCTAAACCGTGGAATTTATCGGGTAATGGGCGCAGTGCTTTAGTTAATAAACGCACTTCTGTACAGTGAACACTTAATTCGCCCGTTTTCGTTTTGAAAACACGACCGCGAGCACCTAAAATATCACCCAGATCCCATTTTTTAAATTGCTCGTTATAGATACCTTCGGGTAAATCATCACGAGAAACATAAAGCTGAATACGGCCACCCATGTCTTGCAATGTAGCGAAAGATGCCTTACCCATAATACGGCGAGTCATCATACGACCTGCAATAGAAACTTCCACATTTGCTGCTTCTAATTCTTCAGCACTCATTGCATCATACTTTTGATGTAACTCGTCAGACAGAGAATCTCTACGGAAATCATTTGGGAATGCGTTACCATTATCACGTAAAGCGGATAATTTTTCGCGGCGTGTTTGCAGTTCGTTATTTAAATCAGGTGCCTGCTCCGCACCTTGTTGCTGTTGCGACATGTTTTTCCTCACAGGCCCGCTTTTAAGCTAGCTTCAATAAATTTATCAAGATCACCGTCTAATACTGCTTGTGTATTACGCGTTTCCACACCAGTACGTAAATCTTTAATACGTGAATCATCAAGAACATAAGAACGAATTTGACTACCCCAGCCAATATCGGACTTGTTATCTTCCATGACTTGCTTGTCTGCGTTTTTCTTCTGCATTTCCAGCTCGTATAACTTCGCTTTCATCTGCTTCATTGCCTGATCTTTGTTCTTATGCTGAGAGCGATCGTTTTGGCATTGAGTGACAAGACCTGTTGGAACGTGGGTAATACGAACCGCAGATTCTGTTTTGTTAACGTGCTGTCCACCCGCCCCTGAAGCACGGTAAACGTCAATACGTAAATCAGCTGGGTTGATTTCAATATCAATATTGTCATCAACTTCAGGGTAAATAAAGGCTGAACTAAATGAGGTATGGCGGCGGCCACCTGAGTCAAATGGACTTTTACGAACTAGGCGATGAACACCTGTTTCTGTACGTAACCAACCATAAGCGTACTCACCAATAATTTTGATCGTCGCTGATTTTAATCCTGCAACATCACCGTCAGACTCTTCAATAATTTCTGTTTTAAAGCCTCTTGATTCAGCCCAACGTAAGTACATGCGCATCAGCATACTTGCCCAATCTTGCGCTTCTGTACCACCAGAACCCGCTTGTAAATCAAGGTAGCAATCTGCACTGTCATATTCACCAGAGAACATACGACGGAATTCTAATTGCTCAAGCTTTTTATTTAAACCATCTAATTCTGCAATGGCTTCGTTAAATGTTTCTTCATCATCAGCTTCAACCGCTAATTCAAGTAAACCAGAAACGTCTTCTAGTCCTTGCTCTAACTGATCGATTGTTTCTACGATAGCCTCAAGAGATGAACGCTCTTTGCCTAATGCTTGTGCCCTTTCTGGCTCATTCCATACATCTGGCTGTTCTAGTTCAGCGTTAACTTCTTCTAAACGCTCTTTCTTGGCATCATAGTCAAAGATACCCCCTGAGAACATTTGTTCTTTCAGAGACTTCTTCAATTTGGTGTTTTACAGGGTTGATTTCAAACATACTTTTTCGTCTTTATGTTGTTTTCAAAAACAATTGGAATAAATTTTGAACCGCATATTGTAACGGATATATCTGCGGGTTTATAGCATTTATATACAATTGTCGATCAGATAGTTGTTACCATAACAACACGACTCTTTATATCACGATAAATTGTTTAACTATTCGTGTTAACAAGGCCAAATGTGCTCAACAAGCAGTTGTGCATTACGTTGCCCTCTAAACTCGTTTACATCTAATCGATAAGCTAACTCAACCATTTTTATACTGTTATCAGGCCATATATTGATATCAACATTAAATGCAATTGCATCAATCATAAGATGACTATTGACTGGCTGAAGCATCATTTTCAAATGCTTACTACCCACTATACGTTGTTGTAACAGCGTAAATTTACCGTCAAATAAAGGTTCTGGAAAAGCCTGGCCCCAAGGACCCGCTTCTCTAAGCATTTCTGCAATAGGCAATGAAAGTTGATTATCGGTTAGTTCACCATCCGATAAAATAACACCTTGCAACTGTTCATCAGAAACTAACTCTGCCATTAAAGATGAAAAATGACGCTGAAATAATGGAAATTTATCTTCTTCAAGTGAAAGCCCTGCCGCCATTGCGTGCCCGCCAAATTTCACCATCAAACCTGGATTTAATGTATTTAATCGTTCTAAGGCATCTCGTAAATGAACGCCACTAATTGAACGAC
This sequence comes from Shigella sp. FC1967, assembly GCF_001743005.1. NCBI lineage: Bacteria > Pseudomonadati > Pseudomonadota > Gammaproteobacteria > Enterobacterales > Enterobacteriaceae > Shigella > Shigella sp. FC1967. The sequence continues at coordinate 4,306 of NZ_MIIZ01000556.1, forward strand.
CAGAGCCTTTTAATAGACCATCACCACTAGGTGCAAACGCGATAACAGGGCGATGCAATTTTTCTTTAATGCGAGACGCTAAAATCCCTACAACACCTTGGTGCCATTCAGGATGGTAAATCGCTAAACCATTTGGTAAATCCTGTTGCGTTCCCATAAATTGGCGGAAAATAATTGAAGCTTCTTCTTGCATACCGGCTTCAATTTCACGCCGAGTTTGATTTAATCCATCAAGTTCATTAGCAATTTCACGTGCCGTGCTAATATTGTCAGTTAAAAGTAACGCAACACCTACCGACATATCATCAAGGCGTCCTGCTGCGTTTAAACGTGGCCCTAAAGAGAAACCTAAATCACTACTCACCAATTGAGATAACGCTTTACGAGAAACCTCCGTAAGTGCTTTTATCCCTACACAACAACGACCAGCTCTAATTCGACGTAATCCTTCATAAACAAAAATACGGTTATTTTCATCAAGAGGAACAACATCTGCTACTGTACCAAGTGCAACTAAATCAAGAAAATCGGCCATATTGGGACGAGTTAAGTTTTGTTGCTCAAACCAGCCTTGTTTTTCTAATTCAGCTCTTAATGCCGTCATTAAATAAAAAAGTAACACCAACACCCGCTAATGACTTAGATAAAAAAAGGACAATCTGCTAAGTTAGGATTAATAATCGCATCAGCGGTGGGTAAGGTTTGCCCTGGTAAATGGTGATCGGTAACGAGGACACGAATACCATATTCATGAGCCGTATCCACACCGTCAAAAGAGGAAATTCCATTATCAACAGTGATAATAAGATCAACACCTTTTTTAGCAACATCATGAACAACTTGAGGGCTTAAACCATAACCATCATCAAAACGATTAGGAATATGATGGCTAACCTGCTTAAATCCCATTTGGCGTAATGCTTTAATCGCAAGTGCGGTACTGGTTGCCCCATCAGCATCAAAATCGCCGACAATAACAATACGGGATTGTTGCTGTAATGCCTCAATCAGTAATGAAATTGCCGTTTCTATTCCTGTTAATGTTTGATAATGAAGTAAGCCCTTTAACGATCGTTCTAGTTGAACTTCAGATGTTATTCCACGATTAGCATAAATTTGTCGTAATAAGGGATCTAAGTTATCTGGTAATTGAGTTACCTGTGCGATTCGACGACGCAGTGTCGGTTCAATAGTGACCATAAAACGTAATTACTTCTCTTTTTTATCTAATAATTCAACAAGGTTTTGAGCAGAAATATATCCACCATAAATACTGGCATTAGGTAATACAATAGCGGGTGTGCCTTGGATACCCATCATGGTGCCTAATTTAAAGTGTTCATTGATATTGATTTTTGTACACTCATCAATAGGAATAATTTTGTCCCCTTTAAATGCACTATCTAACGATTTATTAGGAAAACCACTACACCACACAGCATTCATTTCTTTACTGACGATATTATTGCCAACACCATTACGAGGAAATGCTAAATAACGCACTGTTATCCCTTGTTTATTCAGCTCAGGGACTTCTTGATGTAGTTTTTGACAATAAGGGCAACTGATATCGGTAAAAATGGTGATCACATGGCGCTCATTACGCGCTTTATAAACAATCATTTCATTTTTTAAGTGAGTCTACTTTTTTTCATAATAACTTGATTAGCAATACTTACAGGCTCACCATTACTAATGTTATAAATAGGCCCCGCGGTTAGATATTTACCATCATCTGTAATATAAAAAATACCTTTATCTGATAATACGGCATTTAATCCAACAATCGGTGTGGGTTGAATACTTTCTGCTTTAATTTGCATTTTTGCCAATTGCGCTTCAATCGAAGCATTGTCAGCAAGCACTGGCATTGACACCATCGTTAATAATATTGGCAACCAGAATAATTTCTTTTTCATTTGAATTCCTATTTAACGCCCACTCTTTAGCAGCTATCCCCTTGGATGATGTTGCTGATGAAGCACTTTCAAGCGTTCCGTTGCAACATGGGTATAAATCTGTGTTGTAGAGAGGTCACTGTGCCCCAATAACATCTGTACAACACGCAAGTCTGCTCCATGATTTAAGAGATGTGTCGCAAATGCATGACGCAACACATGGGGTGATAATTTTTCAGTATCGATCCCCGCTATCACAGCATAATGCTTTATGCGATGCCAGAACGTTTGTCGTGTCATTTTTTGCCCTCTTAAGCTAGGAAAAACAATATCGTCCGTTTTCCCTTGCATTAAAGTGGGTCTTCCATATTGCAGATATTGCTCTAACCAGTAAATAGCTTCTTCACCTAAAGGAACTAATCGTTCTTTATCGCCTTTACCAATCACACGTAACACACCTTGCCGTAAGCTGATATCAGAGAGTGATAATCCCACTAATTCAGAAACACGAAGTCCACATGCATAAAGAACTTCAAGCATGGCTTTATCGCGCAATTCAAGTGGCTCATCAATGCAAGGGGCATTAAGTAAATCATCAACTTGTCGTTCACTTAAATCTTTTGGTAAACGCTTGGGAAGCTTAGGCGTTGAAAGCAATGCGCTAGGATCGTCTAAACGTAATTTTTCGCGATATAAATATTGGAATAACCGACGCAATGTACTGAGTAATCGAGCTGCGCTGCTGGCTTTGTAACCCTCATCTAAACGTGTTGCGAGAAAAGATTGCAAATCCAAAGTGGTAACGGATAACCAATCTAATTTGTGATGTGCAAGCCATTGCCCTAATGCTTGTAAGTCTAAGCGATAAGAGCTGAGCGTATTTGCGGATAAGCCTTGCTCTAACCAAATATTGTCGAGAAATTGTTCAATAATAATATCAGTATCTTCATTGATATGAGCTGTCTTTTTTGTCGATAATTTGGTTTGTGACACCGTCTTACTCTCCCTATCTTTAGCTTATCGCCTTTACATTATGCCTTATAAAAAAATTTTTCTGGTACAATAGTGACCTTTATTGGCAAAAATATCCTAAAAATCTTTATGAAAATTGGTCTATTTTACGGTTCCAGTACCTGTTACACCGAAATGGCAGCAGAAAAAAATTCGTGATATTCTCGGTGAAGAGTTCGTTGATCTTCATAATGTTCAAGAGTGTGATATCACGCTTATGGAACAATATGACATCCTTATTTTAGGTATTCCAACGTGGGATTTTGGTGAGATCCAAGAAGATTGGCTCAGTATTTGGGATACATTACCGACATTAAATTTAAAAAATAAGCTTATTGCAATGTATGGAATGGGCGATCAAGTTGATTATAGCGAATGGTTTCTTGATGCACTAGGTATGCTTTACCATCATTTATTACCAAGTGGTGTTAAATTTATTGGATTTTGGCCTATTGATGGATATGAATTTGTCAGCCCAAAACCGTTATCCGATGATGGTAAACATTTTGTTGGTCTTGCATTAGATGATGTAAACCAGTTTGAAGAAACTGATGAACGTTTATCACAATGGTGTATGCAAATTCTACGTGAAATAGAAGAAAATTTTTAACATCCTCCCTCCTCTAAAGGACAGGGTTTTACGGCACCTTGGATAAATTTAGTATCCAGGTATTAAATATCTGGATATTGCATTAATAATTGAGAGAAGTTACGCCACTCATTTTCATTCATACTGTCAAAAGCAACCCATAACGTGATTTGCTTTTTATTGAGAATGGATGTCAATGTTATTCGAGTACCGAAACGGCTGATCCAAGGGCGTTTTGTTATTTGCCATTCATGCAGTTTCCATTGAATTCGGTTGCCATTCAATAAAACAAAATCCCCTTTGATACGACTAATATTTTTTTGTGTGAAGTACCAACTACATATCAGAAAAAGCAACAATGGAACCCAAACATAAATAAAATCCGGAGGCCATGGATACAACAGCAAGCCTATCACAAAGGAAACATAAGCAACCGTTGAGAAGAGTTGGGTGAACCATGATACTGTGAGGTGCGATTTCCATAAAATCACGAGTTATATTAACTCCTGCTGTAATTCTATACGGATATAAATAAGTTAAAGATAATTAATAAAGACTAACCTATTTATCATGTAACTTCTTCTTTAACCTTGCAAATAGTTTATCTTTCGATTTTTAACTTAATTATTTATTATTACTTTCACTATTTAATATATATTC
>NZ_MIIZ01000557.1:0-8405 GCF_001743005.1 Shigella sp. FC1967
CATAGATAGAATGTGATATTTTCATAATGCTATCGTCCTATTCTTTCTTACCATCTTATAAATAGAATAGACAATAATTTATTAGCTCACCTGTTTGTTTCTAATAACCATTGCATTAATATGCATTTATGAGAAATTTTTAATATAAAGCACTAGCATTAGTATTGAACGCAAGTGATATGATTGTTTAAAGTAGGGTGCTTGTGATCACCAATCGCAACAACTTTTTTGAGAGAAATTGTGGGGGAATTTCCCCCACAAAGCTATTTATCGCAAGATAAAGTCGCTTGAACTACTGTATGACCACTACGAATATTGAAAGAGCATAGTCTTTCATGCTTCAGTAATGATAAACACAGTGCTGTCACACAGACAGCAATCAGCCCTATCAGGGCAAATTTAGCCATTTCTCTTGACACTCCTTTTTAAAGGAGACAGAATCAAGTTGTCGGTTTTGAGACTGCCTCGGATTTTAGTAAATTAAAATTCGGGGCTTTCGTCTTTTTGGCTCTCGTTAATGCTTGAACCAAAATGATCCAAGCACCCACCCGCATACTAACAGAAACGCACCTCATTCCCATCTTTTTCTGAATAACAAAGACATAAATAAGTAATTAAAATCAATGTGTTAATTGTTTTTATATCGGGTGTTTATATGTGTGATTTTATTTGTCTTTCCTTTATAAAGGAGACAAAATCGACGTTGAAATAAGTTCGAAGTGAGTTAAATAGGAAATCTGTAGAATAAAAAACGCCAGATGAAATTAATTATCTGGCGTTTTTCTATTTGAAACGAACTTCAATAATTATGCGTTTTCTTGTTGGCTAGCTTGAATTGCTGTTAACGCAACGGTGTAGACGATATCGTCGACTAATGCACCACGAGAAAGGTCATTTACGGGTTTACGCATACCTTGTAACATTGGTCCGATTGAAACCAAGTCAGCTGAACGTTGTACCGCTTTATAAGTGGTGTTACCGGTGTTCAGATCAGGGAAGATAAACACAGTCGCTTTACCTGCAACAGGTGAATTTGGCGCTTTAGATTTAGCAACGTCAGCCATAACGGCTGCGTCATATTGTAAAGGACCATCAATCATCAGATCAGGACGTTTTTCTTGTGCTAAACGTGTCGCTTCACGCACTTTCTCTACATCGCTACCAGCACCAGAGTTACCCGTAGAATAAGAGATCATCGCAACGCGAGGGTCGATACCGAATGCAATTGCAGAATCTGCAGATTGAATTGCGATTTCAGCCAGTTGTTCTGCTGTTGGATCTGGATTAATTGCACAGTCACCATAAACATAAACTTGTTCTGGTAACAGCATAAAGAACACAGAAGACACTAATGAGCTACCTGGCGCAGTTTTAATTAACTGTAATGGTGGGCGAATAGTGTTAGCCGTCGTATGAACAGCACCAGAAACCAGACCATCTACTTCGCCTTTTTCTAACATTAATGTGCCGAGAACAACGTTATCTTCTAACTGTTCACGAGCAACAACTTCTGTCATCCCTTTGTTTTTGCGTAGTTCAACTAAGCGAGGTACATAGATTTCACGGACTTCTTTAGGATTGACTAACTCAATACCTGTACCTAATTCAACGCCTTGTGCGGTTGCTACGCGACGAATTTCTTCAGGATCGCCTAACAGTACGCAAGTTGCGATACCACGATCAGCACAAATCGCTGCGGCTTTAACTGTACGTGGTTCGTCACCTTCTGGTAAAACGATACGTTTTTTCGCTTTACGTGCTAATTCTGTTAATTGATAACGGAATGCAGGTGGTGATAAACGGTTAGGGCGTTCAGAGTTAGCGGTTAGTGAATCAATCCATTGTGAATTGATATGTTGAGCAACATAGTTCTGAATTTTTTCAATACGTTCATGGTCATCAGCAGGTACTTCTAAGCTAAAGCTTTGCAGATTTAAAGAGGTCTGCCAAGTATTTGCGTTAACCATAAAGATAGGTAAACCAGTTTCGAATGCACGTTCACAAAGTTGTTTGATTGGTGCATCGATTTGGTAGCCACCTGTTAGTAGAATTGCACCAATTTCAACGCCATTCATTGCTGCAAGACATGCTGAAACTAATACATCAGGGCGATCCGCTGAAGTCACTAAAAGTGAACCTGGACGGAAATGCTCTAACATGTGTGGAATGCTACGGGCACAGAAAGTCACAGACTTAATACGACGGGTTTCAATATCGCCTTTATTGACGATAGTCGCATTTAAGTGTTTTGCCATATCTGTTGCACGAGTGGCAATTAAATCGAAGTTCCATGGAATGCAACCCAGTAAAGGCAGTGGGCTATTTTTTTCGATGGTTTTTAAATCGACATTAGAGATAATCGCCTTACTTGAATCATCAAAGATTTCAGATAAGTCAGGGCGAGTACGGCCTTGATCATCAACAGGGGCATTTAGTTTGTTAACAATAACGCCTGTGATATTTTGGTTTTTTACACCGCCGAATTCAGCACGAGCAAATTCGATACGCTCTTTTAGCTGTTCAACCGTGTTGTTACCTAATGCAGTAACGAAAACAATTTCAGCACCTAATGTTTTTGCTATTTCATAGTTTAATGATTGTGCAAAAGGGTGCTTACGCATAGGTACCAAACCTTCAATGAGAATAACTTCTGCATCAGCGGTGTTTTCATGGTATCTAGCAACAATTTCTTCCATCAAAACATCTTTTTGGTTTGAGCTGAGTAGGGACTCAACATAATCCATGTTTAAAGGTTCTGATGATTGAATAGTGGAGTGAGAGCGGATAATCGCGGTTGTCTGATCTAACGCGCCTTTTACACGAGGTTGTGCAATTGGCTTGAACACGCTAAGGCGAACGCCTTTTTGTTCCATAGAACGGATAACACCCAAGCTGACGCTGGTTAAACCTACGCGTGTATCAGTTGGGACTAGCATAATTGTACGGGACACGGAAACCTCTTTAAATATCGGTTGCTCGTTATGTAAAACAGTACTGCCAGTATTATACTGGCAGTACATCAAAGAACTTAAGCGGTCAGGCGACTTGCGTCCTGAGCGATAACTAACTCTTCGTTAGTTGGGATAACAACAGCAAGACGGCTGTTATCGGTAGTGATAGTGCCTGATTTACCGAAACGTGCATCTAAGTTACGTTGATGATCAACTTCAAAACCTAACAGAGCCAGTTTTTTCAGCGATAATTCACGTACCATTGCGGCGTTTTCACCGATACCACCAGTAAAGATAATCGCATCTAAACGACCTTCCATCAGTGCGCAATAAGAACCGATGTATTTCGCTAAACGATGGCAGTAAACGTCCATTGCACGTTTAGCATCAGCTTTAGTGTCGTAGTTATCTTCAACATAACGGCAGTCACTAGTGACTTCGGTTAAACCTAACAGACCTGATTCTTTAGTCAGCAGTTTGTTGATGTCTTCAACGCTCATACCTAACGTGTCATGTAAATGGAACACGATAGCAGGATCAATATCACCACTACGAGTACCCATTACTAAGCCTTCTAATGGCGTCAGACCCATAGAGGTATCAACACATTTACCGTTAACAACAGCAGAAACGGAACCCCCATTACCTAAGTGGCAAGTGATTACGTTCAGTTCATCAACAGGTTTATTTAACATTTTAGCGGCTTCACGAGAAACGTAGAAATGGCTAGTTCCGTGAGCGCCGTAACGACGGATGCTGTGATCTTTATATAAGCTGTATGGCAGAGCATACAAATAAGCTTCTTCTGGCATTGTTTGATGGAAAGCGGTGTCAAAAACGGCAACCATTTTTTCAATTAAATGAGGGAATGCTTTACGCGCTTCTTCAATACCAATAAGGTGAGCTGGGTTATGCAATGGTGCAAATGGAATAGCTGCTTCAATACCTTTGATAACTTCGTCAGTGATCACGACAGATTTAGTGAATTTTTCGCCACCGTGAACAATACGGTGACCAATAGACGCGATTTGTGCAGAAAGTTCTGGTTTTTGAGCCAGAATAGTATTTACGATGAAGTTTAATGCTTCGCTATGAGCAGCGCCTGCGCCTAACGCAGCTTCGTGTTTCTGGCCATCCATTTTCCACTTCAGACGGGCTTCAGGAAGGTTGAAGCATTCAGCCAAACCTGACAGGAATTCTTCACCATTTTCTGGGTTGATAATTGCAAATTTAAGAGAAGAACTACCGCAGTTCAGTACCAGCACCAGCTTACTTGACATGGAATTACCTATTTATCTTGTTGTCGTAGTGTCTTTTATATTATAAAGACGGTGGTTAATAAAACGTCAATCATAAAAGCCTATCGCATTCCTATGATGACATTAATGACGCGCATCATGCTTAAAGTAAAAAACTTGATGCTAATTATAGTTGCCAATCATTAATTGGACGATTTTTATTCACCCATTAGCTTTTCGCGTTAAAATCGGCGAAAAGGGTTGAAAATCACGCCGGCAAACAAAATATAGCGCTTTATTGCCACAAACCTTTAGAATGGGCACAGGATACAGAGTAAAGGCAACAAAGACAAAATATACTTAATTCTACTAAAAGATTTTTATTCTTTATAGATATTTTTTAAAAGTTACAGAAGAAATTGATTGAGGTCATTATGAGCGAACCGACAGTGACTCCCCCCGGCTTTTTTAAGAAGCTTCGTTTGGGTAACGAGTATTTAAAAACCTGGCCGGTTGAAAAACAGTTAGCGCCTGTTTTCCCTGAAAATCGTATTGTCAAAGCGACACGCTTTGGTATTCGTTATATGCCACCTATCGCCATTTTTACAATGACATGGCAAATCGCATTAGGCGGCAATTTAGGGCCTGCGATTACCACAGCACTCTTTGCGTGTAGCTTGCCAATGCAAGGGTTATGGTGGTTAGGTAAGCGCGCAGCAACGCCACTTCCTGCTACGTTATTACGCTGGTTTTATGAAATTCGTGAGAAATTTGAAGAAGCAGGTATTGCTTTAGCACCCGTTGAACAAACGCCGACGTACCTTTCTTTAGCTCATTTATTAAAACGTGCTTTTAAGCAACTTGATCGTTCTTTTCTTGATGATGTGTAGAACATCTGTTCTACCTTCTTCGTTTGTCATGATTGTCATCTGAATTACCCCGTTGAGATCAAAAAACGCGTAGTTAGTACTACTCAATACTTTTGATTAATGACATGATCCTTCCAATAATTTCTTTGGAGAATTAATGATGGAAATGACACACGCCCAACGCCTGATCCTCTCTAATCAATATAAAATGATGACGATGATGGATCCTGATAACGCTGAACGTTATCGTCGCTATCAGACAATTATTGAACGTGGCTATGGATTACAATTACGTGAACTTGACCGTGACTTCGATGAAATGTCAGAAGAGACTTGCCGTACCATTATTAACATCATGGAAATGTATCATGCACTGCAAGTTTCTCGTGATAATTTAAAAGAACAAGAGATGCCAGATGCTCGCCGTGTCGCATTTATAGGCTTTGATGCAGCGACAGAATCCCGCTATCTTAGTTATGTGCGTTTTATGGTGAATACAGAAGGGCGTTACACGCATTTCGATAGTGGTAGTCATGGTTTTAACTCTCAAACACCCATGTGGGAAAAATACCAAAGAATGCTTGCTGTTTGGTTAGCATGCCCTCGTCAATATCACCTTAGCGTCGTTGAAATTCAGCAAATACTTAATGCGTAATCGAAAGTACATCATAGTTGACGTACCACTGTAAGGTAAAGGTAGGCATAAAAGATGGCAATCACATGTAAAGGTTTTCTGTTTGATCTTGATGGAACATTAGTTGATTCATTACCTGTTGTTGAACATTGTTGGGCACTATTTGGTGAACGCGTTGGTGTTTCAACACAAGAGATTAATGACTACATCCACGGAAAGCCTGCGATTGAGTCGATTCGCCATTTTATGCCTAATGCAAGCGAACAAGAGATAACAGAAACGTTTCGTTGGCTCGAAAAATTAGAGTCAACGCAAACAGAAGGTTTAGCCCCGCTTCCAGGGGCTATTGCATTGATTAATCGCCTTAATGACTTAAATATTCCATGGGCGATTGTCACATCAGGTACGGTTCCTATTGCCTCAACGCGCCAATCTGTATCGGGTATTCCTGAACCTAAGTATTGGGTGACAGCGGAATGTATTAGTAAAGGTAAACCTCATCCTGAACCTTATCTTTTAGGCGCCCAAAAATTGGGTTTATTACCACAAGATTGTGTGGTTTTTGAAGATGCAGCTGCGGGTATTTACTCTGGTTTAGATGCAGGATGCCAAGTCGTCGCCGTTCATGCACCTCTTTCTCTTCCTCGCCGTAATGAGATTCATTTAATTATTGAATCATTGAATGATATTCAAGTTGAAAAACAAACTGAAAAGGTTGTAATAAAGCACAAAAGAGAGTCTTTTCTTTGATCATACTAGAAGACTTATTGTTGTAAAAATGGTCTACTTATCAATGTAGTGAATTGATGTTTTAACCTGTTTTCACTTATTGCTGATCGAGGCCATTTTGAATAGCGAATTATTATGGGTTTTAAGCCTGCTATTGATAGCTATTGTCCTTTTTACGACCAACAAAATCCGCATGGATGTGGTCGCTTTACTTGTCATCATCGCATTCGTTCTTAGCGGTACACTCTCATTAAATGAAGCCACGATAGGATTTAGCGATCCTAACGTATTACTTATTGCTGCCCTTTTTGTGATTGGTGAAGGGTTAGTGAGAACAGGTGTGGCTTATCAAATGGGGGATTGGCTAGTTCGTGTTGCGGGTAGCAGTGAAGTTAAAATGCTTGTGCTATTAATGATATGTGTTGCAAGTTTAGGTGCTTTCATGAGTTCAACAGGGGTTGTTGCGATCTTTATTCCTGTTGTATTGAGTGTTGCTGCTCGAATGAAAACATCGCCAGGTCGTTTAATGATGCCATTAGGTTTTGCTGGGCTTATTAGTGGATTAATGACCTTAGTGGCAACACCACCTAATATGGTGGTTAACAGTGAATTAGTCAGAGAAGGTTTACCCAGTTTTCAGTTTTTTTCCATTACGCCTATTGGTATCGCTGTATTATTCGCAGGTATTCTCTATATGCTGGTGGTACGTCGATGGCTAGGAAATAACGATAATGGTAAGCAAAAAGAAGCTTATCGTCGTACTTTCCGCGATCTTATTCGTGATTATCAGTTAGCAGGGCGTGCTCGTCGTTTAGCGATCCGTAAAGGTTCCCCGCTAGTAGGTCATTCACTGGATGAACTTCACTTACGTTCTCGTTATGGTGCAAATGTTGTCGGTATTGAACGTTGGAGGCGGTTTCGGCGTGTTATGGTTAGCGCAACCGGTGGCACTGAATTAAGAGAGCGTGATGTTTTATTAGTTGATATGTCAGCGAGTGATGTCGATTTACGAGAGTTTTGTCGTGAACAGATGTTAGAGCCAATGGTATTGCGAGGTGAATATTTCTCTGAACAATCTCGTGATGTAGGGCTTGCTGAAGTTTCAATGAACCCAGACTCAGAGTTATTAGGAAAATCATTAAGAGAGATTAAATTCCGTACTCGCTATGGGTTAAATGTGGTTGCTATTCGTCGAGAAGGTAACGCCTTACCGGGTAAAATAGTCGATGAGCCATTACGTCTTGGTGATGTGTTATTAGTGATTGGTGATTGGAAACTTATCCGTATTTTATCAACTAAACCTCGTAATTTTATTGTACTCAATTTAGCGGCAGAAATTGAAACTGTTGCGCCCGCTTCATCCCAAGCCCCTCATGCATTATTTTCGTTAGCGTTAATGGTGGCATTGATGGTAACGAATGAAGTCCCTAACTTTATTGCGGCACTTATTGCCTGTTTATTAATGGGTAAATTCCGTTGTATTGATATGGAAAGTGCTTATCGCTCTATTCATTGGCCAAGTATTATTTTAATTGTTGGTATGATGCCTTTTGCGGCGGCATTACAAAAAACAGGTGGTATAGAGCTGATTGTCAATGGCTTAATGGATGTTGCGGGTAGTGCAGGCCCTCAAGTGATGCTAGTCTGTTTATTTGTACTGTGTGCCACTATTGGTTTATTTATCTCAAATACCGCAACAGCGGTATTAATGGCGCCCATTGCCATTGCTGCGGCGAATCAAATGAATGTTTCTCCATTACCATTTGCAATGGTGATTGGTGTGGCAGCATCAGCTGCGTTTATGACGCCAGTTTCATCCCCTGTTAATACACTTATTCTTGAGCCGGGTGGCTATAAGTTTGCTGATTTCCTTAAAATAGGTGTGCCATTTACGATAATCGTAATGCTGATTAGTGTTTTCCTAATTCCACTATTATTCCCATTCTAAATAATTGAATGTTGCTGAAACTCGTTTATTAATTAA
>NZ_MIIZ01000558.1:0-8401 GCF_001743005.1 Shigella sp. FC1967
TACGTTGTAAATGCTAATCGGAAGATAAAAAATAAGAAAAAATAGGTCGAAAAAGGAGAAGTGAAAAAACTTATACGGTGGCAAATTAACCACCGCATTCGTTTTATAATACCATATACTCTAAATAATTTGAGTTACAGATAGGTGACAAGTGAAGATAGGCGAGCAACAGAGATAAACGATGTAACTCGACTCGCTGAGTGTAGTCAATCTCCCTGTAACTTGAAATATGACGAGTATAAACTCAGGGCGCTAACGCGCCCTAAGAATTATGTTATCAGAATTACGAATTAGTCTTTGCTACGGTAAGCACGACGACGATCGTTCTCTGACAAATAGCGCTTACGCAGACGAATAGACTGCGGAGTCACTTCGACTAACTCATCGTCATCAATAAATTCTAATGCTTGTTCTAATGTTTGTTTCAGGTGTGGAGTCAGCGTTGTCGCCTCATCTGTACCAGAAGCACGCATGTTAGTCAGCTTTTTACCTGTTAAACAGTTTACTGTTAAGTCATTAGAGCGAGTATGAATACCAATTACTTGGCCTTCATAAACTTCAGCACCATGAGTAACGAATAATTTACCGCGATCTTGTAAGCTATACAGTGCGTAAGCAACCGCTTTACCTTGACCATTAGAGATCATAACACCGTTATTACGGCGACCGATTTCACCTGGACGAACATCATCATAGTGACTGAATGTTGCGTACAGTAAACCAGTACCTGATGTCATGGTCATAAATTCAGTACGGAAACCAATCAGACCACGGCTAGGGATGATGTAGTCTAAACGTACACGTCCTTTACCATCTGGTTGCATATCACGCATTTCACCTTTACGCTCACCCATCGCTTGCATCACATCACCTTGGTGCTGTTCTTCAATATCGATAGTTACTTGTTCGAAAGGCTCTTGTTTACGGCCGTCAATATCACGGAAGATAACTTTAGGACGAGATACGCCCAATTCGTAACCTTCACGACGCATATTTTCAATCAGAACTGACAGGTGAAGCTCACCACGACCTGATACACGGAATGCATCTGGATCTTCAGTTTCTTCTACACGTAATGCTACGTTATGGACTAACTCTTTTTTCAGACGATCTAAAATCTGACGAGAAGTCACAAATTTACCTTCACGGCCACAGAAAGGTGAAGTATTAACACAGAAATACATGCTAACAGTAGGTTCATCAACGGCTAATGCAGGTAATGCTTCAACAGCACCTGTTTCACAGATCGTATCAGAAATATTCAGTTCACCTAAGCCAGTGATTGCGATGATATCGCCAGCTTCTGCGACTTCAACTTCAATACGCTCTAAGCCTAAGTGACCTAACACTTTACCAACTTTACCGTTACGAGTATTACCTTCGCTATCGATGATAGTGACTTGCTGGTTAGGTTTAACCTTACCACGCTTGATACGACCGATACCGATAACACCTAGGTAGTTGTTGTAGTCCAACTGAGAAATTTGCATCTGGAATGTACCTTCCAGATCCACTTTTGGTGGCTCTACATATTTAACAATAGCTTCATATAACGGAGTCATATCTTCAGCCATGTCATTGTAATCTGTTCCCGCAATACCATTTAATGCAGATGCATAGATAATTGGGAAATCAAGTTGTTCGTCAGTGGCACCTAAGTTTACGAACAGGTCAAATACCTGATCAACAACCCAGTCTGGACGCGCACCAGGGCGGTCAACTTTATTGATAACAACAATTGGTTTTAAGTTGTTAGCAAACGCTTTTTGTGTCACAAAACGCGTTTGTGGCATTGGGCCATCCATCGCGTCAACCAGCAATAGAACGCTGTCTACCATAGACATAACGCGTTCTACCTCACCACCGAAGTCGGCGTGTCCTGGGGTATCTACGATATTGATACGATAGTCATTCCATTTAATCGCTGTATTTTTCGCAAGAATAGTAATTCCGCGCTCTCTTTCGAGATCATTTGAATCCATCACGCGCTCAGCAACAGTTTCACGTTCACCGAACGTACCAGATTGCTGGAGTAATTTATCGACGATAGTTGTTTTACCATGGTCAACGTGGGCGATGATGGCGATATTACGCAAGTTTTCGATCACAAAATTTGCCTCAGGCATTGTAGAAATAAGCGCAGTATTGTACACGCTTTAGACGAGAGACTAAACAAGATCACAATAATGATTGCTTAACAATATGCAATTAATTGAATTGTGATCCTTTTCACGCCTCAGAATTTAGTCGCATCCGTTCAGTTGCACCAAAATGGTGCAGTTAATTAGGCTTAATTTGCACCAATTTTGTGCAATAATTAAAAAATCACAGGAGATATTCTACACTAAACTTCATCAATACAGTATATATCCCTTTTTAGATAAGTTGGCATGCTTTTCGCAATAGAATTTAGGTGAGCAAAAAATTCACCGAAAAATGTGTAAGGCCACTGCACTCAATAAAACCATTCGCCAGGAGAGTTCCTATGTCCCTTGAACATGTATTATCCATGATTGAAGAACATAAAGTTAGATATATTGACTTACGTTTCACTGATACCCGAGGTAAAGAACAACATCTTACTATTCCGGCTCATCAGATTAACGATGATTTCTTTGAAGAAGGAAAAATGTTCGATGGTTCCTCTATTGGTGGCTGGAAAGGCATTAACGAATCAGACATGGTGCTGATGCCAGATGCAACAACCGCAATGCTTGACCCATTTTTCCAAGATCCGACCTTGATTATTCGTTGTGACGTTTTAGAACCAGGCACAATGCAAGGTTACGATCGTGATCCCCGTTCTATCTCAAAACGTGCTGAAGACTATTTAAAATCAAGTGGTATCGCAGACACAGTCCTGTTTGGACCAGAACCAGAGTTTTTCCTATTTGATGATATTCGTTTCAAAAACGATATTTCCGGTGCATCTTACGCTATCAATGATATTGAAGCGGCATGGAACACCAATACCAAATACGAAGACGGCAACAAAGGCCACCGCCCGATGGTGAAAGGGGGTTATTTCCCACTGCCACCCGTTGATTCATCACAAGATATTCGTTCTACTATGTGTAACATCATGGAAGAAATGGGCTTAGTTGTTGAAGCTCATCACCATGAAGTTGCAACGGCTGGTCAAAATGAAGTGGCAACTCGCTTTAATACCATGACCAAAAAAGCAGATGAAACCCAGATTTATAAATATGTGGTACAAAATGTGGCTCACGTATTTGGTAAAACAGCGACCTTTATGCCAAAACCTTTAGTGGGTGATAACGGTTCTGGTATGCACTGTCATATGTCACTGTCTAAAAATGGTGTAAACCTGTTTGCAGGTGACAAATACGGCGGATTATCTGAAATGGCGCTGTACTACATCGGCGGTATTATCAAACATGCTCGTGCATTAAATGCGTTTACTAACCCAACCACGAACTCTTACAAACGTTTAGTCCCAGGTTTTGAAGCACCAGTCATGCTGGCTTACTCTGCACGTAACCGTTCAGCGTCAATTCGTATTCCCGTTGTTGCTAGCATGAAGGCACGTCGTATAGAAGTCCGTTTCCCAGATCCTTTAGCAAACCCTTATCTTGCATTTGCAGCGCAGTTAATGGCGGGTCTTGATGGCATTATCAATAAAATTCACCCTGGTGATGCTATGGATAAAAACCTCTATGACTTACCACCAGAAGAAGCGAAAGAGATCCCAACTGTCGCGGGTTCATTAGAAGAAGCATTAAATACATTAAATGCCGATCGTGAATTCTTAACCCGTGGTGGCGTATTTACTGACGATGCTATTGATGCTTATTTAGAATTATTACGTGCTGATGTTCAGCGTGTACGTATGGCTCCGCATCCTCTTGAATTTGAAATGTATTACAGCGCTTAAGATAACTTGTTGATAAACCTTTAAGCCAAGATGTAAAACTGTTTTTTTTTGCCGTGAAGCTATTTTGCCCATCTTCGGATGGGCACTTTTCTCCCATTTAAGGGATCAGCCTTTTCACTTACGCATTGGTTCACTACTGTAATAAAGGTAAGATGCACTAAAATGGTGCAATGGGGTATTCAATATGGAAACGGCGGACTTACCTGACAACACATTAATTTTAGACTCATTGATACACTCTGTATTGGTTATCAACAAAGAGTTTATTATTTGCTACGCAAATCATTCTGCGTTACAGGTTTTAGCACAAAGCCGTCGAAAACTATTTGAAACGCCTTTCACTGCCCTCTTCAGTTATTACTCTTTTGATGCTGATTTAATGCGTGAAACATTAGCGAATGGGCAAAGCTTTACCGACAATGAAGTGATACTGGTTATTAATAACCAATCACACACAATGTCGCTCAGTGCCCAACCTATTTCCGAGCAACATATTTTGCTGGAACTGGCGCCTATGGATAGTCAACGCCGGTTAAGCCAAGAGCAGATACAACAAGCCCAGCAAATGGCTGCTAGGGAATTGGTTAGGGGGCTGGCACATGAAATTAAAAATCCATTGGGAGGATTACGGGGCGCAGCGCAATTGCTAGCAAAATCCTTACCTGATCCTACTTTAACGGAATATACGCAAGTCATTATTGAGCAAGCTGATCGCCTGCGTGTGCTAGTGGACAGATTACTTGGCCCCCAACATCCAGGAACAAAAACACATCAGAGTATTCACCATGTTGTTGAGCGCGTTGCTCAGCTTATTTCGCTCGAATGCCCTGAAAATGTCATCTTATTAAAAGATTACGATCCCAGCTTACCGGAGTTATCACATTATCCAGATCAAATAGAACAAGTCCTACTAAATATTACACGTAACGCCTTACAAGCCGTTGAAAAAACAGGTGGGACAATTATTTTGCGTACCCGTACTGCTTTTCAAGTCACACTTCATGGCGAACGTCATCGCCTTGTGGCTCGTATAGATGTGATTGATACAGGTGATGGCATTCCCTCTCATCTACAAGATACGCTTTTTTATCCGATGGTAAGTGGTAGAGAAGGTGGTAATGGATTGGGGCTCTCTATTGCGCGTAATTTAGTGGATCAACATGCAGGTAAAATTGAATTTACCAGTTGGCCCGGAAATACTGAGTTTTCTATTTATTTACCAATTAAGTAGGAGATAACCAATGCAAAAAGGAAATGTATGGGTTGTTGATGATGACAGCGCTATTCGCTGGGTACTTGAGCGTGCCATTTCTCGTGAAGGTATGTCTTGTAAAACCTTTGAACATGCGAATGATGTGCTTAATGCGCTCAATACAGAAATACCTGATGTGTTGTTATCAGACATTCGTATGCCTGATATTGATGGCTTATCTCTTTTAAAAATAATTAAAGAACAATATCCTACCTTGCCCGTTATTATTATGACGGCACATTCTGATCTTGATGCTGCCGTTAATGCCTATCAACAAGGCGCTTTTGATTACTTACCAAAGCCGTTCGATATCGACGAAACACTGGCATTAATTAATCGCGCCATAACGCATTATCGCGAACAAAAACAACCGAATACCGATGAAACCTCACTACAATCAGTGACAGATATGATTGGTGAAGCACCAGCAATGCAAGAGGTTTACCGTATTATTGGTCGACTTTCTCGCTCTTCAATTAGTGTCCTCATTAATGGGGAATCGGGCACAGGAAAAGAGTTAGTCGCACATGCATTACATCGCCACAGTCCAAGAGCTTCTTCTCCTTTTATTGCGCTAAATATGGCGGCAATCCCTAAGGACTTGATTGAATCAGAGCTGTTTGGTCATGAAAAAGGCGCATTTACAGGTGCCTCACAAGTACGCCAAGGTCGATTTGAACAAGCGAATGGTGGTTCACTATTTCTTGATGAAATCGGCGATATGCCCCTTGATATTCAAACACGTTTACTGCGAGTCCTTGCTGAAGGACAATTTTATCGAGTAGGCGGTTATGCCCCTGTAAAAGTCGATGTACGTATTATTGCCGCGACACATCAAGATTTAGAAAAACGAGTTCAAGCCGGTGATTTTCGTGAAGATCTCTATCATCGACTCAATGTCATACGCATTCAGTTACCACCACTGCGCGATAGAACCGAAGATATTCCCAACTTAGCGCGCTATTTTCTACAAAAAACAGCAAAAGAATTGGGTGTTGAAGCCAAAGTTCTTCATCAACAAAGTTTGCAAATCATGATGGAATACAACTGGTCAGGTAACGTTAGACAATTAGAGAATGTATGCCGCTGGTTAACGGTCATGACGGCAAGCCAAGAGATTATGCCTCAAGATTTACCACAAGAAATTCGTCAACCTGATGAAAAAACTAAAAATATCAGTCGAATAGCTTCATCTCAACATTGGTCACAACATCTTTCATTATGGGCAAATGAAGCATTAGGGGAAGGAAAAGAAAACATCTTAACAGATGCGCTACCTCAATTTGAACGTACACTATTACTTAGTGCTTTGGCATATACACAAGGGCATAAACAAGAGGCAGCAAGATTATTAGGTTGGGGCAGAAATACACTAACCCGTAAATTAAAAGAATTAGGGATAGAGGAATATTGATCCTCTAACCCTTAATCAATTAAATCACACGCGAGAATTGACGTTGGCGCATTTGGTTTCGTAAATAGGTATCAAAACACATACAGATATTACGAATAAGCAAACGTCCTTGTGGCGTAACTTGGATACCGTCTATTGTTATTTCAACCAAACCGTCATCCTTCATTGGCACAAGTAATTCTAGATCTTCTTTAAAATAGTCATGGAAGACAATATGGTGCATTTTTTCAATATCAGAAAAACGCAGGCTAAAATTACAAATTAAGGTTTTAATCACATCACGGCGGATACAATCATCATGAGTCAGAGATAAACCTCGCCAGAGTGCATTTCCTTCACTATTGACTCGCGCATAGTACTCTTTCAATACTTTTTCATTTTGCGCATAGTTATCACCTAACATACTTATTGCAGAAACGCCCATACCTAACAAATCACAATCTTCGTGGGTGGTATAGCCTTGGAAATTACGATGTAAAATACCTTTACGCTGAGCAACCGCTAACTCATCATCAGGTTTAGCAAAGTGATCCATACCAATAAATTGATAGCCATTTGTTGTCAGCGTAGAAATTGTCTCTTGTAATATTTCTAATTTTTCCTCTGCTAAAGGAAGATCTTCATCTTTGATTTTACGCTGAGCCGCGAATAAATTAGGTAAATGTGCATAATTGAAAACACTCAATCTATCTGGTGATAACTCAATAACACGTTGTAGTGTGAAGGCAAAACTCGCTTTAGTTTGCTTAGGTAAACCATAAATCAAGTCAATGCTGGTGGAGTGAAAACCTACCTCACGCGCACGCTCTACCAATGCAAAAATAAACGCTTCATCTTGCTCACGATTGACTTTTTGTTGCACTTCTTTATTGAAATCTTGCACTCCCATACTCAAGCGATTAAATCCTTCATGACGTAGATGATCAATAACATCTAGCTCAATTTCACGAGGATCAATTTCAATAGAGAGTTCTGCATTATCAACAAAATGAAAATGCTGACGTAATAGTGAAACTAATCGGCTAATTTGTTGTTTATCCAGAAAAGTCGGTGTCCCTCCCCCCCAATGCATTTGAGTCACTTTTCTGTCTTTAAAATAGCGCGCTCTATTAATAATTTCTTTTTCTAAAACATCAAGATATTCGTCTGCCTTATGTTTATGACGTGTAATAATTTTATTACAGCCGCAGAAATAGCACAGCTTATGGCAGAAAGGAATATGAATATAAAGCGATAAAGGGCGCTCAAGATAACGTTGCGTTGCTTTAATAAAATCATCATCGCCATATTGCTGATTAAACTCTAATGCTGTTGGGTATGATGTATAGCGAGGACCTGAATAGTTATACTTATGGATCAGGTCAAGATCCCAAATAATTGTTTGTTCTGACATGCCTCTACCTTCCAAAAGTGAACCGCTGATATTCATACCAGCAAACAGACATTATGAATATCTGAAAGAATAGTGTAACCAATAAATCGGGAACTGAATATGATCGAAAGAGGTATCGTATAAATCCTTACCCTCATATTGATAGGCGATAACACGCCAATATACGACGTGATGTAAATCACATTATGTAAAAATAATCTTATCCATTAAAGATATCTGTAAATAAATTACGTTTATTCAATATGTTAGTAGTTTTAATTCATCGTGGAATATCAGAAGAAAAAATTTACACCGAGTTTAAAACGATATATTACTCAAAATACGATTTAAATTAATTAAATATATCGTTATATTAGTTTTATTATTCTTTTATTCCCTCTTAATTTGATGATTATAATAATAGTAACAATTATATCTTTACCTAAATTATAATATTACATATCCTAA
>NZ_MIIZ01000559.1:0-8356 GCF_001743005.1 Shigella sp. FC1967
TCATTATCGAGCATTTTATTCATTAAGATACTAATGTGACTTAAAGCACGTCAAATTAACCTTGCTGAGAAATCTTCGCCCAAGTGTCACGTAAGCCCACAGTACGGTTAAACACAAGTTTATCCGCTGTTGAAAGCTTATCGGCACAAAAGTAGCCTTCACGCTCAAATTGATACGCTTTTTCGATAGCGGCATCTTTTAAGCTACGTTCAACAAAACCGTTACGAATAACTAATGATTCAGGGTTGATTGTTGATAAGAAATCTTCTTCTGCGCCTGGATTTGGTACGCTAAACAGACGGTCATAAAGGCGGATTTCAGCTGGAATAGCGTGTGGGATGCTTACCCAGTGAATAACGCCTTTTACTTTACGTCCATCAGCAGGATCTTTATTTAAAGTTTCTGCATCATAAGAACAGTAAATGGTCGTAATTTCGCCTTGTTCGTCTTTTTCAACTCGCTCTGCTTTAATAACATAAGCATTACGTAAACGGACTTCTTTACCAAGTACCAGACGTTTATATTGACGGTTTGCTTCTTCTTTAAAGTCAGCGCGATCAATATAGATCTCGCGGCTAAATGGTACTTCACGCGTTCCCATTTCTGGTTTGTTCGGGTGATTTGGAGCAACAAGAATTTCTTCGCCTTCAGGCATATTTTCAATCACTAAACGAACCGGATCAATAACCGCCATTGCGCGTGGTGCATTTTCATTTAAATCATCACGAATACAAGATTCTAAAGCTGCCATTTCGACGTTATTTTCTTGTTTCGTTACACCAATACGTAAACAGAATTCACGGATAGATTCTGCAGTATAACCACGACGACGTAAGCCTGAAATGGTTGGCATACGAGGATCATCCCAACCATTCACAATATTTTCTGTCACAAGCTGATTCAGCTTACGTTTTGACATCACTGTGTATTCAAGGTTAAGACGTGAGAATTCATATTGGCGAGGATGACAAGGGATAGTGATATTATCCAGCACCCAATCATATAAACGGCGGTTATCTTGGAATTCTAAAGTACATAAAGAATGTGTGATATTTTCCAGTGCATCAGAAATGCAGTGGGTAAAATCATACATAGGATAAATGCACCATTTATTTCCAGTTTGGTGGTGTTCAGCGAATTTAATACGATAAAGCACAGGATCACGCATAACAATAAACGGTGATGCCATATCAATTTTCGCACGTAAACACGCTTTACCTTCTTCAAAGCCACCAGCACGCATTTTTTCAAATAGTGCTAAGTTCTCTTCTACGCTACGTGAGCGATAAGGACTATTTTTACCTGGCTCTTTTAATGTACCGCGGTATTCACGAATTTCTTCAGCGCTTAACTCATCAACATAAGCTAAGCCTTTATTAATCAGCTCAATCGCATATTGATAAAGTTGATCAAAATAATCTGAGGAGTAATGAATGCTACCTTCCCATTGGAAACCTAACCACTGAACATCTTTTTGAATTGAGTTGATATACTCAATATCTTCTTTTACTGGATTGGTATCATCAAAACGTAGATTACATTTTCCCTGATAATCTTTAGCAATACCAAAATTCAGGCAAATTGATTTCGCATGGCCAATATGAAGATAGCCATTAGGTTCAGGTGGGAAACGCGTATGAACGCTATCATGTTTCCCGGTAGCCAGATCTTCGTCAATAATTTGACGAATAAAGTTCGTTGGGCGGGCATCTGCCTCATTCATGGTCATTTTTTCCTCAAAGCAAAACGCATAATTAACCCACTATAATCCAATAAGCAGGTTTCATAAATACCTTAGCTAAATACACCCCTGAGATATTTATCAAAATAGAGATAAAAAAACGGGAAGTTCGAAAGACTCCCCGTTTTATCGTCTTATTTAACCATCTCTTTATAGAGGATTAAATATCTATATAGAAATTATTTTAGCACGTTGTAGATAACCGTTTTATTTCCGACCACAACACCTGTGGCTTGTTCGGCAATCTTATCAAAATCATCGATATTGCTAACAATGACAGGGCTTATCATCGATTTGGCATTCGCGTTTAAGTATTCAAGATCTAATTCTAAGATAGGTTGACCAACTGTAACGTCTGCACCTTCTTCAATTAAACGTTTGAAGCCTTTTCCACCTAACGCAACAGTATCAATCCCCATATGCACGATAATTTCAACACCATTATCCGTTTCAATACAAAATGCGTGGTTTGTATCAAAAATCTTAACAACAGTCCCTGTCGCAGGCGCCATTACAATGTTAGAAGTGGGTTTGATTGCGATACCATCACCAACAACCCCACTGGAGAATGCTTCATCAGGCACTTCTTTCAATGCCACGACTTCACCATCAAAAGGTGCAATCATTTTTAGTAGCACTGTCGCATTTGTATTGGCTTGTTTTACAGGCGCTTTTTCAGTAGTGACTGTTGAAACGGCTGGCGCTTCATAAGCGGGTACAGGGCCTTGTGTCAATACATCACGCATCGCATTAGCAACTAATTCAGCACGCGTACCCACAATCACTTGAACGCTTTGTTTATTTAAGCGAATAACACCTGATGCGCCTAAACGTTTTGCATAGGCATCATTAACAACCGTGGCATCTTTTACATTTAAACGTAAACGGGTAATACAAGCATCAATCCCCGTTAAGTTATCAGAGCCACCGATAGCCGCGATATATTGACGAGCTTCTTGCTGAAGACCTTCTTTACTATTTGCTGACGCTGTTTTGATATCTTCATCATAACCATCAGCCGTTTCATCACCAATCACATCATCTTCACGACCAGGTGTTTTCAGGTTGAATTTAGTGATAGTGAAACGGAAAATACCGTAGTAAATGAAGAAGAACACAATACCTTGGACAATCAGCATGTACCAGTGCACAGCAAGTGGGTTACGAGATGATAAGAACATATCCACTAAACCGGCACTAAAGCCGAATCCTGAAATCCACTCCATACTGGCTGCAATATAAACAGAAATTGCCATTAAGAATGCGTGAATAACATAAAGCACGGGTGCCACGAACATAAAGGAGAATTCAAGTGGTTCAGTAATACCTGTGAAGAAGGCAGCAAATGCACCAGCAATCATGATACCCGCAACTTTTGCTTTGTTCTCTTTACGTGCGCAGTGGTAAATCGCAAGAGCCGCACCCGGTAAACCAAACATCATCACTGGGAAGAAGCCAGCTTGATAACGACCTGTAACCCCCACAGTTGCTAAACCAGAATCGATAGCTTGCTGACCTGCAAGGAAGTTAGGAATATCGTTAATACCAGCAACGTCAAACCAGAATACAGAGTTCAACGCATGGTGTAAGCCAACTGGAATTAATAAACGGTTAAAGAATGCATAGATACCCGCACCTAATGCCCCCATATCTTTAATGCTTTCGCCAAAGCTGACTAATCCGCCATAAATCACAGGCCAGATATACATCAAAATAAAGGCGACGATGATCATTAAAAATGAGGTTAGGATTGGCACTAAACGACGCCCACTAAAGAATGACAGTGCACGAGGCAGTTCAACGCTACTAAAGCGGTTATAAAGCTCCGCAGAAAGTACACCAACCAAGATCCCAACAAACTGGTTATTTATTTTACCAAAAGCAACTGGAACCTCTTCTAAAGGTAGGCCTTTGATCATTGATACTGCGGCTGGAGAACAAAGTGTTGTCACGACTAAGAACCCAACAAATCCTGTTAAAGCGGCAGCACCGTCTTTGTCTTTTGACATACCATAAGCAACACCAATGGCAAACAAGACTGACATATTATCGATAATGGCAGCACCAGATTTGATAAGTAAGGCAGCAAGCGCGTTATCACCACCCCAGCCTACTGGGTCAATCCAGTAGCCAATCCCCATCAGAATTGCTGCTGCAGGTAATGTAGCAACAGGCACCATCAGCGCCCGCCCTATCTTCTGCAGATAACTTAAAATATTCACAAACTCCCCCTTGGATAGCCCCTATGCGGGATCTTATTTATACTCATTCATATTTAATAATAAATTGATGAGCTAATTATTTAATTCCATTTTTTAGTCTAAAAAATTTTATTTCGTTATCGCAAATTAATTAGTCATAATTTGTGATTGAAGTCACCAATGTCGTATAATTTAGCTGAAATGCTGGCTAAGTCAGAAAGCTTATTTTATGATTAAAAATATCTTTTGGCGGGACATTTCGATCATCAGCTAAAAATGAAAAGAAATTCGTGTTATAGATGAGCTACTGATAATTACACGATGAAATAACACGTTACAGAGTTATCAGATTTGTCTTTTTTCTATGAGGTTACTATGAGGTTAATCCCCCTATCTACGGCAAAACAAGTTGGTAAGTGGTCTGCAAATTATATCGTTGAGAAGATCAACGCATTTAATCCAACTGCAGAGCATCCTTTCGTACTTGGTTTACCGACTGGCGGCACGCCATTGGCGACATATAAAGAGTTAATTGAATTACATCGCGCAGGAAAAGTCAGCTTCCAACACGTTGTAACGTTCAATATGGATGAATATGTTGGTATTCCATCTGATCATTCACAAAGTTATCGTACTTTTATGTATGAAAATTTCTTTAATCATATTGATATTAAAGATGAAAATATCAATTTATTAAATGGTAATGCAGAAGATCCACAAGCAGAATGCGAACGTTATGAGGCGAAAATTAAGTCTTATGGCAAAATCAATTTGTTTATGGGTGGTGTAGGTAACGACGGTCATATTGCATTTAATGAGCCTGCGTCATCACTCTCTTCACGCACTCGCATGAAAACGCTAACGGAAGATACACGCTTAGCAAATTCACGTTTCTTCGACAATAATGTTAATCATGTTCCTAAATATGCACTAACCGTTGGTGTAGGCACATTATTAGATGCTGAAGAATTAATGATTTTGGCAACAGGCTTTAATAAGGCGCAAGCAGTACATGCCGCAACAGAAGGCGCGGTTAACCATTTATGGACGATTTCTTGTGTTCAACTTCACCCTAAAGCAATTTTAGTATGTGATGATCCTGCAACAATGGAATTACGAGTAAAAACATTGCGTTATTTCCAACAGATTGAAGCGCAAGAGTGTCAGAAATACCAAGACTAAGTTTAGTAAATTAAGTACCTACTAATTAAGTAGCGGAAAAGGCTAAGCTCTCTTACTTATCAGCCAGAATTTGCTGGCTGATATCGGCTTTTTAGATTGACTTCCCTTATCAGGAGACAAAGGTATGTTTGCCTTAACAAATGCTGTTATTTATACAGGTTACGACCGTTTAGAAAACCACGCCATTATTATTAACGGCTCCCGTATTGAGCAGGTTTGCCCACAGGATCAACTGCCAAAAGACATCACTGTTCGTGATATGAAAGGTGCAATTGTCTCTCCCGGTTTTATCGATTTACAGGTTAATGGTTGTGGTGGTGTGCAATTTAATGACACACCTGAAAATGTCACCGCTGAAACGTTAGAAATTATGCAAAAAGCGAATGAACGTTTAGGTTGCACTAGCTATTTACCAACATTAATTACCTGTTCTGATGAATTGATGAAAATAGGCATTGAAGCAACTCGTGCTTATATGAAAAAACATAAAAATAAAGTGTTGGGATTACACTTAGAAGGCCCTTATATCAATATAATTAAAAAAGGGACTCATGATCCACAATTCATTCGTCAGCCAAGTGCCGAGATGATTAGCTATTTATGCGATAATGCCGATGTCATCGCTAAAATCACCTTAGCACCAGAAATGGTTGATGAAAAATATGTTCGTCAATTAATCAAAGCAGGTATCATTGTTTCTGCGGGTCATTCAAATTCGACTTATGAAGAAGCACGGAAAGGATTTCGTAATGGTATCTCATTATCGACTCACCTTTACAATGCAATGCCTTATATTACAGGTCGAGGTCCAGGGCTTGTGGGTGCCATTTATGATACACCTGAGGTATATGCTGGTATCATTGCCGATGGTTTACACGTTTCATGGGCAAATATTCGTAACAGTAAGCGTTTAAAAGGTGAAAAACTACTTTTAGTCACAGACGCAACTGCGCCAGCGGGACTTGATCCTAATAAAAATGAGATGGATAGCTTCGTTTTTGCAGGTAAAACCATATATTATCGTAATGGTCTTTGTGTCGATGCAGATGGCACATTAAGTGGATCATCACTAACCATGATTGGTGCAATTAAAAATAGCGTGATCCATGTTGGTATTCCATTAGATGAAACATTGCGGATGGCAACACTTTATCCTGCTCGAGCAATTGGAATGGAAAAAGAATTGGGAACAATTGAAGCGGGAAAAACTGCTAACCTCGCTTCTTTTGATAAGGACTTCAACCTTTGTACAACATTTGTCAATGGTATTGAAATAACTGAATAACTAATGGATGTGTATGCTGATGAGTCATAACAACACTGAAACGCAAATTGGCAATATCGATCTTGTTAAACAACTTAACAGTGCAATTGTGTATCGACTGATTGATCAACACGGGCCAATTTCCCGTATCCAAATAGCCGAACAAAGCCAACTAGCGCCCGCCAGTGTGACTAAAATTACTCGTCAGCTGCTTGAACGAGGCTTAATCAAAGAGGTTGATCAACAGGCATCAACGGGTGGGCGTCGCGCAATTTCTATTGTAGTTGAACACCGCAATTTTAATACCGTTAGTGTGCGATTGGGTCGTAATGATGCCACCGTTGCTCTTTACGATCTGAGTGGTAAGGTTATCATTGAACAACACTACCCTTTAGAGCAAAGTACTCAAAATGAAGTTGAGACGATACTTATCAATGCAATTGATGATTTTATTAAACAAAATCAACGCCGCATCCGTGAGCTTATTTCAATTTCTGTGATCTTACCCGGTCTTGTTGATCCCAATAAAGGCATTGTTCGTTATATGCCGCATATGAAAGTAGATAATTGGGCTCTGGTAAATAGCTTAGAAAAACGCTTTAATCTGCCTTGTTATGCTGGGCATGATATTCGAAGCCTTGCACTCGCTGAAAATTATTTTGGTGCGACACGAGATTGTGAAGACTCGCTACTAGTCCGTATTCATCGTGGTGCAGGTGCGGGTGTTATTATTAATAATAAAATTCTGCTCAACCAACGTGGTAACTTAGGAGAGATTGGTCATATTCAAATCGATCCTTTAGGTGAACGTTGCCATTGTGGTAATTTTGGTTGTTTAGAAACAATTGCATCCAATACAGCCATCGAAGCTAAAGTGCGCTATCAATTAGAGCAAGGTTATCCTAGCCAGTATTTATCGCCAACACAGTGCCAAATCCAAGATATTTGTCGAGCAGCCGTTAAGAATGATCCGCTAGCAGTCGAAACCATTAAACAAGTGGGTTTACACTTAGGTAAAGCTATTGCAATCGCCATTAACCTGTTTAATCCACAAAAAGTGGTGTTAGCGGGCGAATTGACGGAAGCCGCTGAAATCTTGCTACCCTCAATTCAAAGTTGCATTAATACACAAGTATTAAAAGAATTCAGAGAAGAGCTTCCTATTGTCACATCGGAGCTTGATCATCGTTCTGCCATAGGGGCTTTTGCCTTGACTAAACGTGCAATGCTGAACGGAGAATTACTACAATACCTCTTAGAAAAGTAATGTATTGTTGAAAAATTATACTTTTTTGAGTTGAATATAGACTTTTCTGACCTTCATTATAAAATCAACTTAAAATTCAATCAGTCATATCCAAAGAAAAAGAAATGTAGCGTGAATTTTCACCTCATTTCTTTTTTTATGTTCACTGTTCTTCGTTTTTTCTCTCTTTAACTTAATATCACTTCTCTTACTGCTTTGTTTTTTCTTTTTATTCACCCCCTATTCTTTGAGATATTTTTCATCAATAAGGTTGTTTTTTGGATCTTTTTTTCGACAAAATGATTAACCATCGAGCAAACGGACACGTTTCTCGAAAATTAATGCAAAAAGCAGTTGACGGATTTGTCTGTAATACGCATAATGCGCCCCGCAACGCCGACGAAGGTTATGCAAAAAAAGATGGCTATGTAGCTCAGCTGGTTAGAGCACAACACTCATAATGTTGGGGTCACAGGTTCGAATCCCGTCATAGCCACCATCTTTTTGCGGGAGTGGCGAAATTGGTAGACGCACCAGATTTAGGTTCTGGCGCCGCAAGGTGTGCGAGTTCAAGTCTCGCCTCCCGCACCATTTTAACCTCGTCAAAAATTTATCAGTTGGGATATCGCCAAGCGGTAAGGCACCAGGTTTTGATCCTGGCATTCCCAGGTTCGAATCCTGGTACCCCAGCCATCTTTCGAAAGAAAGATAGCTAGCTAGAT
>NZ_MIIZ01000560.1:0-8313 GCF_001743005.1 Shigella sp. FC1967
AACCACACATATCAGGGAGGATAATAAAAAAGTACGTAAGAAGTGGAGATAACACATGTAAATACAAAATATTTAACATTTCACCACAATGTATTTTTATCATAAAAAACAGTTGAAAATTAATAATATATCCCTTAACCAAATCGCTATTTTATTTATTATATAACGGTAAGGCAAGTGGATAAATAAATAATTTATCATCACAACTTATTTCTTATTAAATTAGTTAAGCGGAGATAAATATTAATGTCTGATACACATCATCGTCCAATATTAGATATTGGGCTATCAAGACTAGAGTTTCTGCGAATATCCGGTAAAGGTCTTGCAGGGATCACAATAGCACCCGCATTGCTTTCTCTTTTGGGTTGTAAGCAAGAAGAAATAGATAGCGGAATAATTCAATTAACTACAACACCTAAAGGCGTTTTAGTCACAAATAGAGCGCGTTGTACGGGATGCCATCGCTGTGAAACAGCATGTACAACATGGAATGATGGAAGCGTTGGATCCTTCTTTTCACGCACCAAAATCCATCGTCATTTTTATTTTGGTGATAAAGGTATTGGCTCCGGTGGTGGGCTTTATGGCGATTTAAACTTTACAACCGATACCTGTCGCCAATGTAAAGATCCTGAATGTATGAAGGTCTGCCCAGTAAAAGCTATCCGCTATCAAGAAGAGTTCGGTTGTATTGTTGTTGATACACGTCGTTGTATTGGTTGTGCCGCCTGTACAACAGCTTGTCCGTGGATGATGGCAACCGTCAACCCACAAACTAAAAAATCCGGCAAATGTAATTTATGTGGTGAGTGTGCATCAGCGTGTCCAACAGGCGCTCTACAAATCATTGAATGGAAAGAAATTACTGTTTAATAAATCCAGACAATCACATCACTGAACCACATTTAGATTAGGAAGCAATATTATGACTAACGGCTGGACTGGAAATATTCTAAGAATCAATTTGACGACTGGAACCATCACTCGTGAAAGCTCAAGCAAGTATAAATTCTTGATTGGTGGTATGGGCTTTGGCTACAAAATTATGTATGAAGAGGTTGCTCCTGGCGTTAAACCTTTTGATGAAGAAAACAAAGTTATCTTTGCAGTAGGCCCTTTGACAGGTTCGGGTGCGCCTTGTAGCTCTCGCGTCAATATCACTTCTCTTTCCACTTTTACGCGCGGCAATCTTGTTGTTGATGCTCATATGGGGGGATTTTTCGCAGCATGGATGAAATTTGCAGGCTATGACGCTCTGATTATTGAAGGTAAATCAGATAAACCTGTTTGGATCCATATTGATGATGACCAAGTTTCTATTGAAGATGCCTCTTTCTTATGGGGTAAAGGTGTTCGTCAAACCACAGAAGAGTTGTGTGCTCAAACAAGCCCAGAAGCTTGTGTTGCCACCATTGGCCCTGCGGGCGAAAATCTCGTTCCTTTATCTGGCATTATTAATAGCCGTAATCATAGCGGTGGTGCGGGTGTTGGGGCTGTTTTAGGTTCTAAAAAATTAAAAGCAATTGTTGTCGAAGGGAGTCGTGGCGTTAACGTTGCTGATCGTAAAGCGTTAAAAGAACTTAATGACTACATGATGACTCAACTAATTGGTTCTAATAATAATCACGTTGTACCGAGTACACCGCAATCATGGGCAGAATATTCACACCCCGGCTCTCGTTGGACTGCACGTAAAGGACTGTATTGGGGCGCTGCTGAAGGTGGACCAATTGAAACGGGTGAAATCCCTCCGGGTGATATCAATACTGTCGGTTTTAGAACCATGAAATCGACCTTTGACTTGGGTCCAGAAGCAGAAGAATACACCGTAAAAATGGGGGGTTGTCACTCTTGTCCTATCCGCTGTATGTCTCAACTCAATGTTCCACAAGCGAAAAAATTTGGTGTACCACAAACAGGTGGTAACACTTGTGTCGCTAACTTCGTCCACACAACGATTTTCCCTAATGGTCCTAAAGATGTTGAGAAAAAAGGAGATGGTAACGTTGTTGGTAACCTAGTCGGTCTTAATATTTTTGATGATATGGGACTTTGGTGTAACTACGGTCAGCTTCATCGTGACTTCACGTATTGTTATACCCACGGTGTCTTTAAACGCGTATTACCTGAAGCCGAATACAACGAAATTCCATGGGATAAACTGGAAGAAGGTAACCCTGAATTTATCAAAGAATTCTACTATCGTTTAGCCCATCGCAAAGGTGAATTTAGTCATCTTGCTGATGGCTCTTATCTTATCGCACAGCGCTGGAATTTAGGTGAAGAGTATTGGGCTGACAAGAAAAACAAACTTTGGTCACCAATGGGCTTCCCAATTCATCATGCGAATGAAGCATCGGCTCAAGTTGGTTCTATCGTTAACTGTATGTTTAACCGAGATGCAATGACACATACCCATATCAACTATATCGGCAGTGGTTTACCCCTGAAACTACAAAAAGAGATTGCAGGTGAATTGTTTGGTTCTGGTGATGCTTTTGATGAAACCAAAAACTATACACCAATCAATAAAGCCAAAATTGCTTATACCAAGTGGACCATTTTACGTAGTTGCTTACACGATGCTGTCACCTTATGTAACTGGGTCTGGCCAATGACGGTTTCTCCTCATAAGAGCCGTAATTATCGTGGTGACTTAGAGATGGAAGCTAAATTCTTTACTGCTATCACGGGTGAACCGACGACATCTAAAGATCTGGATTTAGCCTCAGAGCGTATTTTCACTTTGCATCGCGCTTATACCGTTAAATTAATGAATACCATGGATATGCGTAATGAACATGACCAAATCTGTTCATGGGTATTTGATAAAGATCCTGATATTCCAGTCTTTACTGAAGGCACCGACAAAATGGACAGAGAAGACATGCAACTTTCTCTCACCATGTTCTATGAAGAAATGGGCTGGGATCCTAAATTAGGTTGCCCAACAAAAGACACTTTAGTTCGCCTTGGTTTACAAGATGTTGCTGACGATTTAGCGTCTCGTGGTTTATTACCCAGTTAATAGGTAAAAGAAGGAGATCATGATGATAGAACAAAATGCATCGGCTTCTATACCACAAGATACCGCTGATGATACAGATATTGCTTTAGAGCAACCTGATATCTCTCGTCGCCGTTGGTTACTGCCATTATCAGAAACAGGTGTTGGACGTAGTGCTAACACCTCAACGGATACCGTAACCGTAGAAGAACCCGTTGCAGAGATAGCCGAATTATCTGCTGAACAACATCTAGCGAATGCGATACGTCAATGTTCAAAAGAAGGTGAACTATTAGCAATTTCAACGCTGTATGATGCGCCCTATTCCCTGACTGAAGAGGATATTGCGCAGTTAGAAACCGCGTTAAAGCGCGACGAGTTTATTGATATCGCCCATTTAAGTCTCAATGGCGAGGATTATTTCTACTCTGATGAATTTATGTCCGATAACTTCGCACAACTGCAATTATTAAACCGCCATGCGGATATTTGTACAGCAATTGCAGGTGTCGTTCGTTTTGAATGCGAAACCTATCCTCGACCATTAAAACAAAGCATGTTGATGTCTGAACCTTTTCATTACACAGCTTCAGAGATTGAAGATGCACTGACACTGATGAAAACTCACCCTGATTTTCAGGATATTCAGCAAATTTTAGCCTCCAATAACGCCCCTTATCTCTTTAGCAATACGTTAATGAGTTACGGCAAAGCGCGAGGCTTAACTGAATGGATCGAGGTAGAACAACATGAAAATCCTTAATGTTCTGCCTTATCAACGAAATTCGATGTGGGTATTACAACATCATCAGACTGAGGAGCAAAAATAATGCGTGTTTCTCGCCGTAAATTTGTAGTAGGTATGGGATCGGTCATTTTTTTCAGTGCGCCACTAGGAAGTGCGCTTGCCGCAACTGCAGAAAAAAAACCTATCCGCTATGCCATGATCCATGATGAGACGCTTTGCAATGGCTGTAATATCTGCGCCACGGCATGTCGTCGATTAAATAAAGTTCCTAATGGTATGGCTCGAATGGATATTGCCCATATTCCCTTAAGCCTCAAAGAAGATAACGATAAATACCATTTCTTTAGACACTCTTGTCAACAATGTGAAGATGCTCCTTGTATCCCTGTATGCCCGACTGGTGCATCTTGGCGTGATGAAACCAATGGTATTGTTCGTGTAAATAAAGAGAAATGTATTGGATGTAGCTACTGTATATCAGCCTGTCCATACCAAGTACGTTATCTTAACCCAGTGACACATGTTGCTGATAAATGTGATTTTTGTCTTGAGTCCCGATTACAAAAAGGTTTCCCACCGATTTGTGTGAGCGCTTGTCCACAAAATGCCCTGTTATTTGGCAAAGAAGATAGCCCTCAAATTCAAGAATGGCTCAAAACACACGATTACTATATTTATCAACTTGATGGTGTAGGAAAACCCCATCTCTATCGCCGTGTAGGGCCTCATGTTCAAGAGGAGGGTAAAGTATGAGTATCGTCAATACAATGCCAGGCAGTGCTCAGTTCCAAGCCGCACTAAAAGAGTATGTTTTAATCTATACACCTGATTATTTGCCCCTTTGGTTAATTGTTGCAGGCGTATTATTTATTGGCATGTTGCTTGTTCTGGCTCTGCATGGCTTCTTGCGTTATCGCTTTGCCACACCACACGGTGAGTCGCATAAAGAAGAGAAGCTCTATCTTTACTCTAAAGCCGTTCGTTTGTGGCACTGGAGTAATGCCTCTTTATTTATTCTGTTGCTTCTCAGTGGTGGAATTAACCATTTCGCTCTGCTTTCAGCCCACGATACGGCGTTATTGGTCAGTGTGCATGAAATTTGCGGTTATCTACTCTTGGTTTGCTGGTTATCCTTTGTTCTGATTAATCTTGTTGGTGGTAATGGCAAGTTTTACCGCATCGAGGGTAAAAACTGGTTTCACCGCGCTTTTATGCAAACACGTTTTTATCTCTATGGCATTATCAAAGGAGAAGATCACCCCTTCCCAGCAACACCCACTGTTAAGTTTAATCCACTGCAACAAATGGCTTATTTAGGTGTGATGTATGCATTAGTTCCACTACTTTTAATAACAGGTGTTTTACTTCAAAACCCAGCATTTATTCCTGCTGATGCAGTGATGTTTAAAGCATGGTTATTAATCGCACACCAATTCTTAGCGGTATGTAGTGTCTTTTTTTATCATTGGTCATCTTTATCTGTGTACAACAGGAAAAACACCATTCCAAACATTTCGCAGTATGGTTGACGGTTACCATAGACACTAATTAATACACGGATTAAGGAGCTTATATGTCAGTCCCTTCAAAGGAAAATATTAGATTAACAAAAGAAGACTTACGACAACTGCACGTTTCAACGTCACTTTATCGTTGGTTTTTGCGTTATTTTCCTGATGGAGGCACTTACAGTGCTATCCATAGTGAGTTAATAAAACAGCGCCGTACACAATGGATAGAAAGCTTTATTCAATATATTTATTTACGTCATTTTAATAAAGCGTCCTTTGCCAAACAGGAACAAGAAGTCATGGAAAACATCTTGTTCCTGCTCGGCAATGAACAACAACAAGGCGTGACATTACAACGCCTTCCATATCACAACACATTACCAACATCTGAAAACATTCAATTCTCGACCGAATGGCATCAATTGATCTTAAAAAGCCAACAACTAAGTACCGATCTTGCTTTGTGTGGAAGTAACAATATTGTGGCTTTTTCTGGCGATGAAAACAGCATTGCCAACACCGGTTATAGCAATCAGTTGATGATGACGGGTTTTGCAGGGAAAGTGGCTAATACAGGAAATCAGTGTCGTATTGGTAGCTTAGGCGGGCGCTCCCGCATTTGTAATAGTGGCAATGATGTCAAGATTTATGCTGCAGGTAGTGGTGTTCATATCGCCAACTGTGGTATGCGTAATTTTATTACAGCCTCTCAAGATCGCGCAAAAATCACTAATACAGGGGATTTAGCGCAAATCAATGTGACTGGAAAAAACGCTGTGGCAATTAACACTGGCGATAACTGCAAAGTCACGGTATCTGGCGACGACAGTATGTGTATTTCAACGGGTACTCTCCATCAGTTCTGCTTAGGAAAAAACGGGAGTGCTGTGATTGCTTACCATGACGGCAATCGTACTCGCTTTAAAATTTTCTATGAAGGTGAAGACGGTATTGAAGCTGGTGTTCACTATTATTTAAATGAAAACCAACAACCGGTGGCAGGAAAGCAGTATTCTACAGATAAAAACTAATAAGCAATCTAAGCTAACGTGTTTGCTCTACCCTTAAATCAAATAGACACTATAATGTCCAAAGTAGCTATTTTTTGCTATAATTAGACATTATAGTATCTATTTGGGCTAATAAATGAAACTCTCATTACTTACTGATCTCGATGTGAGTCGAGCCTTTGCTTCTCATTTACGAAAGTTGCGTGAAAAAGAAAAATGGTCACGCGAACAACTTGCCGAGCGTAGTACAGTTCCTGCTTCAACTATCAAAAAGTTTGAGTTACAAGGTAAAATTTCACTACGCCAGTTACTGTTACTTTGGCAATGCCTTGATGATTTAAATAATCTTTATGCGGTTGTTGATCCTAAGAAAATGAATAAACCACGTATGCCAAGGACTATTGAAGAGGTATTACAAGATGAGTTTTAAGCCAATAAAAAAGGGAAACTTCCGTTTCCCTTTTTGCGTTTAACTCTATCTGTTTTCACTGCATTTTATTGCTTATTGATGGCTTCAGTATGGATCACTTTTTTATGGTGTGAACCAGCAACTTTGTCATAAATACCACAAACTACAATCGTAATGAGAACAGGAATTAACCACGCTAACCCTTGCTCA
This sequence comes from Shigella sp. FC1967, assembly GCF_001743005.1. Lineage (NCBI taxonomy): Bacteria > Pseudomonadati > Pseudomonadota > Gammaproteobacteria > Enterobacterales > Enterobacteriaceae > Shigella > Shigella sp. FC1967. Next base: position 6,899 of record NZ_MIIZ01000560.1, read on the forward strand.
CTTAAAGGTAATTTTGTCGCCCAATCAGGTAATAAATGCTTCAAATAATCAGACGCTTTTATTGCATCAAAAATACCAAAAAATAAGCTAACAGCCATTGCTGGCGCGATAATACGACTTGGGTTATTCCACAGACGTAATGTGAAACTCATTAGAATAATCACAATACAAGGAGGATAAATCATTATCAGTACAGGGATAGAAAACGCAATCAGCTTACTCAAACCTAAGTTTGAAACAACGGCTGAGAATATCGCCAGGATCAACACTAAGGCACGATAAGAGATAGGCAAATAACGGCTAAAAAACTCGGCACACGCGCACGTTAAACCCACAGCAGTCACCATACAAGCTAAGAAAATCAGTACAGCCAAGAAGAAACTACCAAAATTGCCGAAAGTATACTGAACATAGGCATGTAGGATATCAGCGCCATCTTGAGCCCCCGGAATAATACTGCCACTGCTAGAGCCTAATTTAAATAAACTCAAATAGATCGCAGTTAACAATACACCAGCAATGATCCCCGCCCACATAGTATAACGTGTTAACAGTGATGAATTATCAATACCTCGAGAGCGAGCCGCATTAACAATAACAATACCAAAAACCATTGCGCCCAATGTATCCATGGTGAGGTAACCGTTAATAAAACCCTGAGTCAACGCCATATCGCGATAAGCATCAGTCGCAGGAATAGCACCACCCGCAGGCCAAAATATCGCAGCCACACCTAATACCGCTAATGCCAGAATTTTAATCGGGGCAAGAATATGACCCACACTGTCTAACAATTTACCTGGATAAAGTGAAATACCAATAACAATTAAGAAATAGACAATGCTGTAAATCAACAATGACATTTCTGTATCACCCACTAGAGGAGCAATACCCACTTTGAAAGAAACCGTTGCAGTGCGAGGTGTTGCGAAAAGAGGTCCAACAGCAAGATAGGCAACAATAGCCAATAATAATCCCATTGATTTGCCAATAGGTGTACTTAATGCCTCAATACCCCCACCGACTTTTGCCAATGCGACAACCGTTAAAACAGGCAAACCTACACCGGTGATCAAAAAACCAATTGCTGCAGTCCAAACAAATTCGCCAGATTGTAAACCGACCATTGGAGGAAAAATAATATTGCCAGCGCCAACAAATAGGGCGAATGTCATAAACCCTAATGCCAGAATATCTCTGGAAGTTAATCTATGTGCCATAAGTTTTGTTAATATATAGTTACAATAAGGGGTAAATTGCGCCAATATAACGCAACATAAAATCAACAATATCTATTTAGGCTCATATCATCATTATTCAGGATAATATCCACATATAATCATTTCATATAGAGCAATTAGGTACTAAATAGAAAAAATTGCCGATAACTGGTCACAAGTAAAACTTTTATAATG
>NZ_MIIZ01000561.1:0-8235 GCF_001743005.1 Shigella sp. FC1967
GCAGTGATAAAGCAATAAATAAAAAAAGGCTTGATAGTATTTATCGAGCTTTTTTTTTCACAATAAGAAATGCCAACCTCTTATCAAATAATTTTTTTATCTCACCAATAATAATATAGAGTTATTCTGCTAAGTCACAGGATGTGAACTTTATGTTTAGCTATATCGCAGCACTTCTGTCGGCGAATGACTTCCTTGTATTGATATAAACAGTTTATTACCCCAAAAAATTATCATTTATAGGCATTTTTGCATAAATTAATTTACCTTAGTATCAATTGCATGAATAATAGTGGTAATAGTAATGATTATTATTCGGTGACTCATTGTGATTAATTTTTATGCATTTAAATTGAAACCTGTGGCATTACTTTGTTCTGCCACCCTTCCTTTTATTTTGACTACACAGGCTTTTGCGGAAGAAACGGCAAAAACGGAACAAGTTGAGAAACTTGTTGTTAGTGCTCAGGCTCTAAAAGTAAATACTAGCTTGCAAGAAACACCTAAATCCGTTTCTGTTATTTCTCAAAAAGATCTCGAAACACATGCCCCTCAAAAACTCGATGAAGCGTTACGTTATACCTCCGGTGTTGTTTCTCAGCCTTTTGGTGCAGATAACGATACTGATTGGCTTCGCGTGCGGGGTTTTGAAGCTGCAACTTATTTAGATAACAGTCGCCTTTTCCGTGATGGCTATTACACATGGTTATTAGAGCCTTATGGCTTTGAACAAATTGAAGTGGTAAAAGGTGCGTCAGCGGTTTTATTTGGTGAGTCGACACCCGGTGGTGCAGTTAACGTCGTACAAAAGAAACCTAGTTTCAAATCTCAAAATGAAGTATTTCTTGAGGTTGGAAATAATGACCAGCGTGGATTAGGTTTTGATGTATCGAATACAACTGATGATAAACGTGTGCGTTATCGCCTTGTTGGATTAATGAAAAAGTCAGATGGAGAATTATCTCACACTGATAATGAGCGTATTTATCTTGCGCCAAGTGTCGCGATTAATCTGACTGACGATACCGCACTAACCTTTATGGCGACCTATTTGCATGATGATGGCACACCAACCAATCCTTTCTTCCCCGCTGCCGGTACATTAATTTCATCCCCTTTTGGGAAAATTAAACCGTCAACTAACTTAGGTGAACCGGGATACGATAAATATAAACGTACCCAAATTTCAGCAGGTTATTTATTAGAAAGTAGTATCAATGATGTTTGGCGTTTTTCTCAACGTTTAAACTATGGTTATAACGATCTGTTATTGCGTAGTGTCTATGCATTCCCTAATTCAGATATTACAGCAACAGAACTGAATCGTGGCGTTGTTTTCCGTGATGGTAAAAATCAAAGTATCTCTTTTGATAATAATATTGTTGGTGAATGGGATACGGATAATTTTGAACATACATTATTAGCGGGGGCGGAATTGCAATATCACCAAACCAAAGGTGATGAGCAAGATAATTACAGCTTTAGTACGATCAATCCATGGAACCCTATTTACGGTAAATATACCCCGCTTAACCCTGCTAATAATGTCAATCGCACCATTGATAAAACACAGTATAGCCTTTACTCACAGTATCAAACTAAGTTTGATAGTCGTTGGGTTGCGATGGCTGGAGTACGACAAGATTGGGTGAAAACAGAAAATAAAGCCAAAAGCAAAAACGAGGATAAATCGCGTACTGATAGTGAGTTTAGCCTCAATGCAGGATTAATGTACTTAGCAGATAATGGACTATCTCCTTATGTGAGCTATTCCGAGTCTTTTGAGGTGATGAGTACTATCGATCCTGCAACTAAAGATCTGTATAAACCATTAAAAGGTGACCAAATTGAAGCAGGAATAAAATATACACCTGATTTTATGGATGGTTACCTTAATATAGCTTGGTTTGATATCACACAGAAGAATGCGCTGGTTGCAAACCCAACGACATTTGTTTCGACACAAACAGGTAAAGTAACCTCAAAAGGTGTTGAAGTAACAAGTGAAATGCAATTAACGGAACGTTTAGCGTTAAAAGCCAATTACACCTATACCGATATGCAAACCGATGACACGGGTAATAAAGGTAAACAACAAGCTGGTCTCATTCCTAAACATACGGCATCGGCTTGGGGAAGTTACACGATCCCAATTACGGGAACTCAAGATTTAACGTTAGGAACGGGTATTCGTTATTTAGGTAAATCTAAAGATAATCCTAAGAGTAGTGATTTAACAGTACCTAGCGCAACATTATGGGATATGGCTGCAACCTATGATTTCAATAAACAGTGGCAATTACAGTTAAACATCAACAATATTCTTGATAAAGAGTATCTCTCTGGTTGTGATTATTACTGTTATTACGGGCAATCTCGTTCTGTCTTATTGAATGCAAAATATCGCTGGTAATTTTTTTTATTATTTCGCCTTTTGTTGTTAATCATATAATAAAAGGCGGAATATCATTTTATAAATGAGTGACTATGTTTGAACTCTCAAATATTCAAATGGATCGCGGTGGACGCACTATTTTATCCATTCCCTCACTGCGTATTTCAAATCTAGGATTAACCATTGTGCTCGGTCATAATGGCTCAGGAAAATCGACTTTGGTCAGTTTGTTATCAGGTCAACAAGCCCCAGATAGTGGATTGATTACACTAAATAACAGCAATATCTCACATTATAAGCCTCGTGAACTGGCTAAAAAAATCGCCTTTCTCCCTCAAAAGCTTCCTGCTTCAGCAGGATTAACGGTCAGAGAATTAGTCCGTCTAGGACGCTTTCCTTGGCGTGGAACATTAGGTCGTTGGAATAAAAAAGACGATGAAATTATCACCATGGCAATGGAAAAAGCGGGAGTCCTTCCTTTTGCTGACACACTTGCTGATGATTTATCTGGTGGTGAACGTCAACGGGCTTGGGTTGCTATGTTACTCGCTCAACAATCACCTATTTTAATCTTAGATGAACCAACATCAGCATTAGATGTACATCATCAATATCAATTAATGGAATTGTTGAGTGAGTTAAATCAAACTCAGCACGTTGGTATTATCGTTATTTTGCATGATCTTAACCTTGCTTTACGTTATGCCACGCATATCATCGCACTTAAAAAAGGCAAAATTGCGTTTGAAGGTGAAGCTTCATTACTTTTTGATGATGAACGACTTTCCGAACTTTATGAAACCCCCATTAAACTGATTGAGCACCCTGATAATAAAGGTTTAAAACAACATAAAGTGGCGGTGGTATGCGTCTAATATTACAAAAAATAGTTAAATCGCTGTCTTTTGGACTGTTTATTTTATTACTCGCCCCCATCGTTAATGCTACGCCAAATACCAATAAAATACCGCAACGCATTATTGTTTTAGATTGGGATTTACTGGAGCAAATATTAACGCTGGATGTAATTCCCGTCGGTGCGACGGAAATTACTGGGTATAACCAATGGGTGGCTCACCCTATTGCCCCAAACACTATTGAAGAAGTGGGGATGCGGGCAGAACCTAATTTAGAAAAAATGGCAGCGTTAAAGCCAGATCTTATTTTAGCGTCAAGTTCACAACAAGATTTATTGCCGGTATTACAAACTATCGCCCCAGTTGTGTATTTACCTAATTTTTCTCGTCAAGATAATGCTGCCACGGTGGCTTTAGCGCATTTTAATACCCTCGCCACTCTTTTGGGAAAAGAAGCGCTTGCGCAGCAAAAATTAGCTGAGATGGACAGCACTTTTGCACAATTAAGAGAAAAACTACAACGGTCATTTATTACGTTACCAGAAGTAGAAGTAATCCGTTTTTCTACATTAACATCCGTGTTTTTTATACACAAAAAATTCAACAACGGAATATGTAATTAATAAGCTGGGATTAAAGTCAGCAATATCGTTACCGCCTCAGCCTTGGGGAATTGACCAAAGAAGAATGAATGTGTTGCAGCATATTAAACAAGGTTATGTTCTTTATATGCTACCCTTTCCCGATGAAAATAAACTGCAAAAATCCGTATTATGGCAAGCCATGCCATTTGTTCAGAATGGGCATTTTCATTCAGTAAAACCCGTCTGGAATTATGGTGGAGTGACCTCGTTAACGTTAATGGCAGAAGCCATTACAGAAAGCTTATTAGATATGGCACCCAATAATGAAAATTAAGCAATATACTTTCTATTTTTTGGCAATTATCTTATTAAGCGTCATCAGCTTACAAATTGATAATTCTCTTTCATTATCTCGCCAATGGTATTTATTAAGACATTCAGAAATACACGCATCATTCGCTGATGTGTTTTTTCTTCATGCCCAATTACCTCGTTTAGCCATGACACTGCTCATCGGAGGAATATTTGGTGTTGTCGGTAGTTTAATGCAGCAATTAACACAAAATAACCTGACATCACCCTTAACATTAGGAACTTCATCCGGAGCTTGGTTAGCGTTAGTTATTGTTAATATCTGGTTTACTGATTGGGTTGCGGATCATAGTGCATTAGCTGCGACAATGGGCGCGTTATTTGCCTTTGGTTTTGTGATTATTATTGCTGGTATTCGCAATATGACCGGTTTACCTCTTGTCGTTTCCGGTATGGTCGTTAATATTTTATTAGTTGCTATTGCAACCGCATTAGTGACATTAAACTCTCAATTCGCTCAGAATATATTTATGTGGGGAGCCGGCGATTTGGCTCAAGATGGTTGGAATTCGTTTTTTTGGTTATTACCTCGAATTGCGCCTGCTGTACTTATTTTTATTTTTGCACCTCGTATTCTCACATTATTACGTTTGGGTCATGAAGGTGCAACTGCTCGAGGATTGTCTGTTTTACCTGCATTTGCCTTTTTTTATTATATTAAGCACTTGGCTAGTTTCTGCCTCTATTACTGTCGTTGGAGTGATTAGTTTTATCGGATTACTTGCACCTAATATTGTTAGAACATTAGGTGCAAGAACGGCACGCCAAGAACTTATTGCTAGTGGACTAATGGGAATATGTTTATTACTTATTACGGATAGCTTGGCGATAGGGATTGGTCAGTGGCTTAATACGGTTATTCCGAGTGGTGTTACCGCTGCTGCGATTGGAGCACCTGCACTAATTTGGTTTAGCCGTAAGAAAATGCGAGCCCAAGATCAGCTTTCGATTTCAATTAACTCACAGGCTAAAACAGTATCACAATATACAGTGATAGGAATATTTGTATTATTAATACTCGGATTAGTACTTACCCTTTTCATTCATATTAATGAGCAGACATGGTTCTGGGAAATGCCTTCTGTTTACCAATGGGCATTGCGATCACCTCGCTTAGTGACTGCGTTATTTGCAGGTATTGCTCTCGCTATTGCTGGTGTTATTTTGCAACGTTTAATTTATAACCCATTAGCGAGCCCAGATATTTTAGGCGTTTCATCCGGCGCGACTTTTTCGTTAGTGCTTTCGAGCTTAGTTTTAGGGGGGGCGTTACAAACCTCACAGTGGGGCATTGCGCTATTAGGTAGCGGTGTTGTTATTATTATTTTATTAGTCTTAGGTAGGCGGCATCAATATGCACCAGCCAGCTTAATATTAACGGGTATTGCATTAACCGCGAGTTTAGAAGCCTTTATTCAATTTTTCTTAGCTAAAGGTTCGTTAAGCAGTTATAAAATATTACTGTGGTTATCTGGCTCGACTTATCGCGTTAATAGTGAACAAGCGCTCTATTTTGCATTCGCAATTACATTGATTATAGGGAGTGTCTTCTTATTAACGCGCTGGCTTGCATTAATATCTATTGGTCGAAATTTTGCCTCAGCTCGCGGATTACATACTGGGCAGGCAAGTATTGTTTTATTAATTATTGTATCGTTGTTATGCGCCTTAGTGACCTCAACTGTTGGCCCTATTGCTTTTATTGGTCTAGTTGCCCCTCATATGGCGATATTACTCGGTGCTCAAAAAATCAAATTACAATTAATGGTTTCAGGGTTAATTGGTGGAACCTTGATGGTTTGGGCTGATTGGCTTGGGCAAATATTTATTTATCCCGCACAAATTGCAGCAGGAACTTTAGTGGCGATTTTAGGGGGTAGCTATTTCCTTGGTTTAATGTTGTTAAATCGCAGTCGTTGATTTGAAAAGCCTAAGATATTGTCATTAATTTTTGCTGATATCTTAGGCATCGTTTTTACTATGTTTATGATGAATGTGTTGAAAACCTAAAAATGCACTTAACATCACTAAAGCACTTGCTCCAATTGCAACCCATACACCAGATTGAACACCTGAATAATCAACAAGTTGTCCTGTTAATGTTGCGCCAATTGCTGCACCTACATTTAATCCCGCAAGTAACCATGTCATTCCTTCAGTTAGCTGATTTTCGGGTACATTTTTCTCAATCAGTGACATTGTCACGATTATCATAGGAGCAAAGAAGATCCCCGAAATGAATACGACAAAACTTAAGCTATAAATAGAGCCTACGAAAACTAGAGGCAAAATAGTGAGAAAAGTTGCGATACCACCTAAGCATAATAAACGGTGTAATGGTGTTGATAATTTTAACGTGCCAAAAAATAAGCCTGCAAAACAAGAGCCAACGGCATAGGCTGATAATACAAGGCTTGCACCTGCGGGTATTTTTTGGGCATTGGCAAAAGCGACACTAAAAATATCAATGGTACCTACAATTACGCCCATAAAAATCATAATGGCAGTTAATATTTTTACAAGAGGAAAACGGATCACTGATTGTGTGTTATTAGATGTTGATTCAGATGATATTGATATTATTGCGGGCTCTGTATCTCGTTGTAAGACCAGTAATAATACACCAATGACAAGAAGAAAGGCGGCTATTAATAACCCAGCTTGAGGGAAAAAAGCGACACTTAATGTGACAGAAATGGGGGGGCCAAAAATAAATGTAACTTCATCGAATACACTTTCTAATGAGTAAGCGGTTTGTAAACGACTATCTTCTTTATAAATTGCAGTCCATCTCGCTCTGATCATAGCGGAAATACACGGCATAAAACCAGCCAGTACGGCAAAAATAAATAATAAACTAATATGCCACTGTAACCATGTTGCTAATAGCATTCCCCCTATTCCAATAACACTAATTGATGTGAATAAAGGTAAAATTCTATATTGCCCAAAATTATCAACTAAACGTGATATTTGAGGTGATAGCATCGCGTAAGTAAAGACAAAACTAGCAGAAATTGTTCCCGCTAATGCATAGCTCCCTGTAAGTTGTGAAATCATCATGATGATCCCAATCCCCATCATCGGCAGTGGTAATCGTGCAACCATTCCCGTTAAGGTGAAAGAGAGTGTGCCTTTATAGCTAAACAGGGTTCGATACGTGCTTATCATAGTTTTCCTTATGTTTATCCTTGCCATTTTGACGAGGGTTAAAGATAATACATACACTGCGTATGTATAAATCATATATACATACGAACTGAATGTAAATATACAAACACTGCGTATGTATATTTAAAAAAGGAGACAAAATGGCTAGGCGTACTCGTGCTGAAATGGAAGAAACACGACTGTTATTGCTACAAACAGCAAGAAAAGTCTTTTGTGAACAAGGTTATGCAGAAGCATCAATGGATGACTTAACGGCGCAAGTAGGATTAACGCGGGGAGCGTTATATCATCATTTTGGTGATAAAAAAGGATTATTATCTGCGGTTGTTGCACAAATAGATACTGAAATGGATGCGCGTTTGCAGGCTATTTCCGATACTATTGACGATCCTTGGTTGGCATTCTCAATGCGTTGTCATACTTATTTAGAAATGGCTTTAGAGCCTGAAATTCAACGTATTATTATGCGAGATTCACGTGCTGTATTCAGTGATAAATTGACGGAGCTCCCCACTCATTGTGTGATCTCAATGAGCAATATGATTGATAAACTTATTGAGAATAAAATACTTATCAAGACTGACTCAAAAATGTTGGCTCTCTTTATTTATGGTAGTTTAGAGGCAACTGCTTTATGGATAGCAAACAGTCTTGATGGTAAAACTCAACTAGAGCAGGCTAAATCAACATTAGATACTTTATTAAACAGTCTACGTATTTCAGCAGAATAAATAAAAAGGGTAATCGTTATTACCCTTTTCTCTTTTAGAAACCTAATAACGTGTACAGTGTCACGATAGTATTTTGTTTATTTTAGTAATTGAGTAAATTGCTGATATAGCATATAACCTAATGT
>NZ_MIIZ01000562.1:0-8189 GCF_001743005.1 Shigella sp. FC1967
TGGCATTAATAATGTCAGCAAAACGTGAAAATATACCCATGATGTTATCCTTAATAGCTATGCTAATTAGTGATGTTGATTTATTCACAATGGCGCATTGTCATAACGCCGCATACTTTAGTTAATACAATTTACGTGCCAACTTTTTAAGATTCACTTAACTCATTGATAATAAGCGACTTGTATTTTTAGCTTATTTTTTTAAACACATGATAAACTGGCAAAAAATACCTCAATATGGTGAATTTAACCAATGAACGAGAATTTAGAGACAATAATCGGCGTTGATAGTCAATTTATTGATGTATTAGAACAAACCTCAGCGCTTGCTCAATTAAAAAAACCGGTATTAATTATTGGCGAACGAGGCACTGGTAAAGAACTGATCGCTCATCGATTACACTACCTTTCCCCTTGGTGGCAAGGACCTTTTATTTCAATCAACTGTTCTGCACTTAATGATAATTTACTTGATTCTGAACTTTTTGGTCATGAAGCGGGGGCTTTCACGGGTGCTAAAAATCGTCATCAAGGACGCTTTGAACGAGCGGATGGCGGTTCTCTTTTTCTAGATGAACTAGCAACAGCGCCCATGCTTGTGCAAGAAAAGCTGCTGCGGGTTATTGAATATGGTCATTTAGAACGAGTGGGAGGCAGTCAATCTCTGCATGTTGATGTTAGGCTGATTTGCGCGACAAATGCAGATCTACCCGCAATGGCTGAAGATGGTAAATTTCGTGCCGATTTACTGGATAGATTAGCGTTTGATGTTATTAGACTTCCGCCATTAAGAGAACGACGTGCAGATATTATGTTGCTTGCTGAGAATTTTGCTATTTCAATGTGCCAAGAGTTAGGTTTACCTTTTTTCCCTGGTTTTAGTGATAGCGCATGCCAAGTACTTTTAAATTATTCATGGCCGGGTAATATTCGTGAGCTAAAAAAATGTTGTTGAACGCTCAGTTTATCGTCATGGAACCAGTGATAACACACTCAACACTATTATTATTGATCCTTTTGCTGGTCTTCAAACGCCCAGAATCCCCATATTAAAGACATCGTCTAAAGAAAATTTTTCACTACCTACCTTACCGTTGGATTTGCGTCAATGGCAAAATGATGTAGAAAAAAAAATTAGTGAATAATGCATTAAAAGAGAGCTTATATAACCAAAAAGAGGCGGCTGAAAAGTTATCACTAAGCTACGATCAATTCAGAGGGCTAATTAAAAAACACAAAATAACAACTTAATTCATTGATAAATAAATTTTTTTAATTTCAAAGTGACTTTGTCAATAATAGGCAAAAAAAAAGCCAGCACCCGAGCTGGCTAGTAAAAAAATACTGGAAGCAATGTGAGCAATGTCGTGCCCTTTGCGGAAAACCTCTTACCGCCGAAGGACAATACGGATGATAATCTTTATCATTAGCATTTGTAAAGCATTTTATTGAGAATTTTTCTCACTTTGTTTTTTTTTGACTATTTTGGGATAGAAAGTTTTTTAAGTTACAATAGCAAAATCGTTTCTCTAAAAGACATTATTTATGCGTCCTATTTTATTTATTGGTACTTTGCTACTCTCCTTTACAAGTGCGGCTTGTCTCGCAGATGTAGCACCCAAAACACAAGCACCATCTATAACGCTTGAGCCAACTCCAATTAATCAAAATGGCTTTGTTTACTGTGTTGATGGCAGTGTAAATACCTTTAATCCACAGTTATCAAGTAGTGGATTAATTATTGATCCTCTAGCGGCACAGCTCTATGATCGTCTTTTAGATGTTGACCCTTACACTTATCGCTTGATCCCTGAAATTGCCGCTCGATGGGAATCATTAGATAACGGCGCGACATACCGCTTTTATTTACGTAAAAATGTCTCTTTTCAACAAACACCTTGGTTTACACCAACACGTAAACTTACTGCTGATGATGTTATTTTTAGTTTTGAAAGGATGATTAATCCACAAAACCCTTTCAATCAAATCAATGGTGGAAAATATCCCTATTTTGATAGTTTAAGTTTTGCCAATAATATCCAATCAATAAAAAGACTAGGTCAATACACGGTAGAATTTAGCTTAAAAGAGCCTGATGCCTCTTTCCTATGGCATTTAGCAACACATTACGCCCCTATTCTTTCAGCTGAATACGCCAAAAATTTAGAAAAATCAGGCGATCAAACACAGCTTGATTGGAAACCGGTCGGAACAGGTCCTTTCTTTCTAGATGAATATCAACCGGGACAATTTGTTCGTTTATTTAGAAATCAAAATTACTGGAAAGGCCAACCAAAAATGCAACAGGTTGTTATCGATATGGGGGCTGGTGGTACTGGTCGTATCTCTAAATTACTCACTGGTGAATGTGATGTTTTAGCCTATCCAGCAGCAAGCCAACTGAAGGTTTTACGTGACGATCCGCGACTGCGGTTAACATTGCGCTCTGGTATGAATATCGCTTATTTAGCCTTTAACACCAGTAAGCCCCCCTTGAATGATCTTAAAGTTCGTCAAGCTATTGCTTATGCCATTAATAATGAACGTTTAATGGAATCTATTTATTATGGTACGGCTGAGACGGCAGCATCAGTCCTTCCTCGTGCATCTTGGGCTTATGATAATCGAGCAAAAATTACAGAATACAATCCTGAGAAATCGAAACAAATTCTTAAAGAACTCGGCCTTGATGAGCTGAAATTAAATCTTTGGGTACCTAGCGCTTCACAATCTTATAACCCAAGCCCATTAAAAATGGCTGAACTCATTCAAGCAGATTTAGCACAGGTAGGCATTCAAATGAATATTCGTCCTATTGAAGGGCGATATCAAGAGACGAGTATGATGGATCGGAGTCATGATATGACCTTATCTGGTTGGTCAACAGACAGTAATGATCCTGATAGTTTTTTCCGTCCTCTATTTAGCTGTGCTGCAATTGGCTCACAAACTAACTTAAGTCATTGGTGTTTACCTAACTTTGATGACATTTTGAAAAAAAGCGCTTTATAGTCAGCAACTTGCTTCAAGAATGGATTATTATCATGAGGCTCAAGATATTCTTGCTCAAGAGTTACCTGTATTGCCTTTAGCAAACTCTTTACGTATGCAAGCATATCGTTATGATATTAAAGGATTGGTATTAAGTACTTTTGGTAATGCGTCTTTTGCTGGTGTTTATCGAGAGGCAGAAGTAGATGAGCAGAATCACAAGAAAGAGGCTATAAAATAATCCATGATTATTTATTCAATACGTCGATTGCTTTTATTGCTTGTGACACTGTTCTTTTTGTCGCTAGTGAGCTTTAGCCTAAGTTATTACACACCCAATGCCCCGTTAAGTGGTGCATCACTCACTGATGCCTACTTTTTTTATGCCCATAATATGATCCATTTTGATTTTGGTATTTCCTCTATCAATGGTGAACCTATCAAAGCACAATTGGTAGAAGCACTTCCAGCAACCATGGAGCTTTGTACATTAGCCTTTCTTTTTGCTCTTATTTTAGGTATCCCTGCTGGTATTATTGCGGGGGTTTGGCGTAATAAATCCGCCGATATTATTATCAGTAACTTTGCGCTCTTAGGTTTCTCTGTGCCTGTATTCGGGCTGGCATTGCTACTCACTCTTTTCTTCTCACTCAATTTGGGTTGGCTACCTGTTTCAGGTCGTATTGATTTACTTTATAACTTACAACCGATTACAGGCATTGCATTAGTGGATGCATGGTTATCTGATTCACCTTATCGCCAACAAATGATCATTAACGTATTACAGCATCTGATTTTACCTGTAATAACGTTGGCTATTGCACCAACAACCGAAGTTATTCGATTAATGCGAAACAGTACAGAAGAAATTATGTCCGAAAACTACGTGAAAGCAGCCGCAACGCGAGGTCTTTCTCGTTTTACAATTATTCGTCGACATATTCTTCATAATGCTTTACCCCCTATCATCCCTAAATTAGGCTTACAGTTCTCCACCATGCTTACACTCACTATGGTGACAGAAATTGTATTTAACTGGCCAGGGCTTGGTCGTTGGTTAGTTACAGCAATCCGCCAACAAGATTACTCGGCTATTTCAGCGGGCGTAATGTTAGTGGGTTCAATGGTCATTATTGTCAACGTACTATCAGATATTGTGGGCGCGATGAGCAACCCAATGAAACACAAGGTGGGATATGCCTTTAGATAGCCAATTTTATAAAGAGAAGAAAACCCCTACACCTGCTGCGGTAATTTGGCAATGTTTTTCTAAAGACGTTATTTCTATGGTAGGGTTTTATGGCGTTCTTTTTCTCTTAGTGCTCAGTATTATAGGTCCTTATATTGCGCCTTATGCACTTGACCAACAATTTTTTGGCCATCAACTGACTCCCCCTTCTTGGTATCAAAACGGTAATGTCTCTTATTTCTTTGGTACAGATGATTTAGGACGTGATGTATTTAGCCGAATTTTAATTGGTACAAGTATGACCTTTGGTGGTGCATTTATTGTCACTTTTGCAGCAACACTGATGGGATTAATTATCGGTTGTTTTGCCGGCATGACCCATGGCTTAAAATCCGCCATTCTCAATCATATATTAGATACATTGTTATCCATTCCATCCCTACTGCTTGCTATTATTGTTGTCGCTTTTGTTGGAGCAAGTCTTGGTCACGCGATGATCGCAATTTGGTTAGCACTGTTACCTCGCTTAGTCAGAATGATTTACTCTGCTGTTAATGATGAGTTAAACAAAGAGTATGTTATTGCTTCTCGACTTGATGGTGCATCGAATATTTCCATTTTATGGTATACCGTGTTGCCTAATATTACGCCAGTATTAGTTTCTGAATTAACACGCGCCTTCTCAATTGCTATTCTTGATATTACAGCATTAGGTTTTCTCAATTTAGGTGCCCAACTTCCTTCACCAGAATGGGGAGCGATGTTAGGTGATTCATTAGAGTTAATTTATGTTGCGCCTTGGACAGTCCTAATTCCGGGTGCCACAATTATGATAAGTGTTTTATTGGTGAATCTTTTAGGTGATGGTTTGCAGCGTGCAATAAATGAGGGAGTTGAATAATGCCTTTATTAGATATACGCAATTTAACCATTGAATTTATGACACCTGATGGCCCAGTAAAGGCAGTAGACCGAGTTTCTATAACCCTAAATGAAGGTGAAGTGAGAGGCCTTGTTGGTGAATCAGGATCGGGAAAAAGCTTAATTGCAAAAGCGATTTGTGGCGTGACGAAAGATAATATCAGTGTAACCGCCGATCGTTTCCGTTTTGATGATATCGACTTACTTAAATTATCACCAAAAGCACGACGCCGTGTCATTGGCCATAATGTCTCAATGATTTTCCAAGAGCCACAATCTTGTCTTGATCCTGCGACAAAAATTGAGCAACAGCTTATACAGGCAATCCCCGGTTGGACTTTTAAAGGTCACTGGTGGCAACGCTTTCATTGGCGAAAACGCCGTGCAATTGAACTGTTGCACCGTGTCGGTATTAAAGATCACAAAGATATTATGCGCAGTTATCCTTATGAATTAACTGAAGGTGAATGCCAAAAGGTGATGATTGCCATTGCTATTGCAAATCAGCCTAGATTACTGATTGCAGATGAACCAACTAACGCTATGGAGCCGGCAACACAAACCCAAATCTTTCGTTTACTCACTCGGCTCAATCAGAATAACAATATGACCATTTTGTTGATTAGCCATGATTTACAATGGATGAGTAAATTGGCAAATAAAATTACGGTTATGTATTGTGGTCAAACCGTCGAAACAGCATCCCCTGACGAGTTATTAGTGACACCTTATCATCCTTATACCCAAGCGTTGATCCGTTCTATTCCCGATTTTACCAACTCATTGGCACATAAGAGCCGTTTAAATACATTACCTGGCGCAATCCCCTCCCTTGAGCATTTGCCTGTGGGGTGCCGTTTAGGACCTCGCTGCCCTTATGCGCAACGACAGTGTATTGAAGCACCTCGGTTACGTGTATTTAAAAATCATGCCGTGGCTTGTCATTTTCCGTTGAATGTGGAGCCAACTGATGTTCGATAAACTGCTTGAGGTGAAAAATCTATCAAAAACATTTCGCTATCGTACGGGATTATTTCGGCGTCAGCAGTTAGAAGCCGTAAAACCTGTAAGTTTTACGCTAGAACCCAAACAAACTTTAGCGATTATTGGCGCTAATGGTTCAGGAAAATCAACACTAGCAAGAATGTTATCTGGTGTGACTGAGCCTACGGGGGGCGATATTTTTATTAATGGACATCAACTGTCTTTTGGTGATTACCCTTATCGTAGCCAACGAATTAGAATGATATTTCAAGATCCCACTAACTCATTAAATCCGCGCCAACGTATCGGTCAAACGTTAGAGATCCCTTTACGCCTGAATACAGACTTAAGTGCGATTGAGCGTGAGAAGCGAATTTATCAAACATTACGTCAAGTGGGTCTTTTGCCTGAACATGCAAACTATTATCCTCATATGTTTGCATCAGGTCAGCGCCAACGAATTGCACTTGCACGAGCATTGATATTACAACCTCAAGTCATTATTGCCGATGAGGCAATCGCTTCATTGGATATGTCTTTACGCTCACAAATTATAAACTTGATGTTAGAACTGCAAGAGACTCATGATATTGCCTATATTTATGTGACACAAAATTTGGGCATGACAAAACATATTAGCGATAAAATCATTGTGATGGATAATGGCGAAGTCGTTGAGCGTGGTAATACAGCAGAAGTTCTTGCGTCCCCCTTACATGAAGTCACTCGCAGATTGGTAGCAAGTCACTTTGGTGAAGCCTTAACAGCAGAAGCTTGGCGTCAAGATTTAACTTAAGTGTAAACAATATAAGCCTAATGTTAATTGCACATTATTTCACCCTTTTCCCTTAACTCCTCGGAGGTGCTAGGGAAATTAAACAAATTTACAAATGTCGTGGTAGAATCAGCCACGTTTATTAACAATAAGCGTGATAACCTAACAGATAAATAAAACTGTGAATGATGTTATTATCGCGATTTACGAAAAAACAAGGATACAGCTATGGGCTTTATGACCAGCAAACGCATTCTTATTACTGGTGTTGCTAGTAAATTATCAATTGCTTATGGTATTGCTAAAGCTATGCGTGACCAAGGTGCAGAACTTGCATTTACTTACCAAAATGAAAAACTGAAACCACGCGTTGAAGAATTTGCAGCATCATTAGACTCGAATATCGTATTAGAGTGTGATGTGTCAAAAGATGAAAGCATCGATACTATGTACGCAGAACTTGCAAAAGTTTGGCCAAAATACGATGGTTTTGTTCATTCTATCGGTTTTGCTCCTGCTGACCAATTAGATGGTGATTACGTTAATGCAGTCACTCGTGAAGGTTTTAAAATTGCTCACGACATCAGTGCATACAGCTTCGTTGCTATGGCGAAAGCAAGCCGTAAGATGCTAAATCCAAATTCAGCTCTATTAACTCTAACTTATTTAGGCGCTGAACGTGCAATCCCTAACTATAACGTTATGGGTCTGGCAAAAGCCTCTTTAGAAGCTAACGTTCGTTATATGGCAAATGCTATGGGTCCTGAAGGTATTCGTGTTAACGGTATTTCTGCGGGTCCAATCCGTACATTAGCGGCATCTGGTATCAAAGATTTCCGTAAAATGTTAAGCCATTGCGAATCAGTAACGCCTCTGCGTCGTACTGTAACAACCGAAGATGTGGGTAATACAGCAGCATTCCTATGCTCTGACTTATCTGGCGGTATCACAGGTGAAATCGTTCACGTAGATGGTGGTTTCAGCATCGCGGCAATGAATGAATTAGAACTAAAATAATTCTGTTCTATGAATAATAAAAACCAGCCTTACAACTAAGGCTGGTTTTTTTATGCCGCTTTTCTACTTTTCCTCTTAACTCGATTAACTTTTGTATTTTTATCTTATATATTTCTTCCTTCATTATTAATATTATAAATCATTAGCTAAATTTCACTTTTTTAGCTTTATTCCTATAAGTTTTTCATTCTATTAGCGATAGAATAATCACATATTAATAAAAGGATTTAATGTATGAAGAAATTTAGATTTCTGTTTTTATATTTTTTGCTCTTATTGGTTGCAATTATTTTTTATTTGTAGCTTTTATTT
>NZ_MIIZ01000563.1:0-8083 GCF_001743005.1 Shigella sp. FC1967
GTTGTTTTTACAACTAATATTAAAAACAAATCACCTTTTATTTTAGGGTTTTATCCCGCAATAGAATTACGTTATACCCGAAGATTAAGCAATGTGGATTGGTTATATCAATATCAGCAACATGAAGTGTTATTTTAAAATTAGAAAAAACAATTTTTAATTAAATAAGTGACTTCCTTTTATCAATTTTAATAGGTAAAACAATGCATATAATGCTTTTTTAAAAAAGCGGAAAATTTGTTTCAATCTTCGTTTCTCTATCACTAGTTTCACCTTGCTTTTATCTGCAAGCCAAAGAAGATAAAACCGATCTTGGTCATATTCAGATTTCTGATAATAAAGAAAAAGATACACAAGGTTATTCACAAGTTTATGAAAAAGATGTCTCTAATGTTTATTTAGGAAAAGAGCTATTAGAGCGTTATCAAGGTGTCTCTCCTGCTGATTTATTAAAAAGTGCCATTGGGGTATATAGTGGTGAAGCTCGTAATGGTGGCGCGCTTGATCCTAATATTCGTGGTATTCAAGGACAAGGGCGAATTCCAGTTACGGTGGATGGGACAGAGCAGGCAATTACCGTTTATCGTGGTTACAGTGGTGCCTCTAATCGTAACTATATTGATTCCAATCTGATTAGTAGTATCTATATTGAAAAAGGTCCTTCATTAACCCCAGATATGAAAACAGGGATTGGTGGCGGTATTGCAGTAAAAACCCTCGATATTCGAGATATTGTCCTTATTGGTGACTCTTTTGGGATTAATTTTAAAGGAGATATTAGTAATAATTCAACACGGTATAAAGAAGTTTATACAAATATGATTGAAGATTATCGCTATTATCCGAAGTTTTATCAGCAAAATGCTTACATTATTGATCCTGCGTTAGAAATCACACCTCAAAAAAAGTAAAGTACAAAACTTTCAAGATTATTCATTTCGTCTTGGATTAGGTTTTGAAGAGGAAAAATTTAACTTATTATTTGCCTATGCATTGCGGGAAAAAGGAAATTATTTTGCCGGAAAAAGAAATGCCAAAAATTATAGTGAGACAGATCAAGATTTACTTGAATCAGTTCATGTAAAGGATGGTGGAAGAAATTTTGAGCCTTATTTACCTTTTATTGCTCATATTTATCGACCTAATAATGAAGTACCTAATACCTCTAATCGTAGTCGCTCTCTTTTAGTTAAAGGAACATTATTTCCTGAATTAACGCACCGTTTCTCCATTAACTATCGATACACTGATTTACTGTTTGGCGATATTATGCCATCACGTTTAAGTTGGGTTCGGTATGATAAAAATTTAGTTAATCAATGGCCGTTAGGGAATATTACACAACAAGCAGGCATATTAACCTACCAATATAAATCAGAGGATAAACAAACTGATTTATTATTACGATTATGGGGTAATTTAACTGCTGGGCATACTAATACTCGTGGTGGTAAACCAAGAGAGCCAAAACAAGTTGATTTGTTTTCTAATAGAAATACCGAATGGGAATTCAGTTGTGATACGGGATTTATTGATACATCTTCTCTTTATCAAGAAAATAATCGTTATGGTATTGATTTATCTTCAATATTTAAATTATCACCGCAATTTTCTATTTCATTTTCCAGTAACTATCAATTTGAAATATTAGATAGCGATGAATTGGAATTACCTGCAGATTTTGATTTTGTTACCTCTGGGCGAGCAGGAAAACGTCATGAAATTAATTTAGCGCTTTCCACAGATTGGAAGCCACTTTCTTGGTTATCCGTTACTGCGGGTGGGAAATACCATTATTATCATTTAACAGATACCTTTTTAAATAATAAGCGACGTAATAACGTAAAAGGTTATGAGAAGTCTCCATCAATAAGAGGCTTTATTCTCCCTTATCGACGTACATTAACCGCGGAGGAATATTTATTATATCGAGCTATTCATCGGATCGATGTAGCAACATTACCTGAAGAGCTTAAAAATTATCGATATTATCCAGAAGTAACTAAAAAGGTGCGTGAGTTTCAACAATCTAAATTTGTTTATCCTGAATATGAAAAATTACCACCTGAAATAAAAGAAAAGATTATTAATCATAATGAAGTTAAAAGAATGCAGGTTGATATGATGCAAGATGATTTTCTTCGTGATGAACAAGGAAATCTCAATATAAAATCTCTCCAAAATCGCCTTATGACAACGGAATATACCGTCATACTTTATGACAAAAATGGCGAATTATCTAAAAGTCACAATATGTTCTTAAGTAGTTATGCTGATATCAATGAAAAAGTGCCTGACCCAATTACAGGTAAATTAGTTAATAAATATGAAATGGGTGTGATAAATCCAATCCCTATTTATCTTGATGATGATAAAGGTAATTTTACACCTGAACCCAGTTATCAGCATGGGGCATTTTCACCTTTAGTGTCTGCAACGGTGTATGCCAACGAGATATTGCGTTTTTATGGTCGTTATACCGAGCAGCTACGATTACCTAATTTATTTGAAGATACTAGCGGGTTTTCAGGCTCTAAAGCCCGCTATTACGGCTTTAAATTAAAACCAGAGCGTGCGAAAAGTACAGAGTTTGGGCTTGTGTTTGATTTGACCGATTGGCTTAATGTCGAGCGCCATGCTGATATTAAAATCAATTATTTTTATACCAATATTGAAAATGTATTTGATAGAGATGCGAATTGGCAAATTAGGCAATTTGAAAAGCAAGTATTAGAGGGGATGGAAGTTCAAGCGCGTTTTGATAATGGTTTTATTTTTATGGATACCGCGCTTGTTTATAGCCCTAAAAATAAGGTATGCGACAAAAATGCCTTTAGTCACTATGATCCTTTTGGTTTCTTGGGAATTAAAGAGTGTATGACGGGGGGGCTACCCAGGTGGTTTTTTACGTACCTCTCTTCAGCCTAAATATTCGGTTAATTTACATTTAGGGACTCGTTGGCTAGAGAATAAATTAGAAATAGGCAGTCGTTGGCTCTATTCATCAGAAGTGGAAAATAAAGATGAAAAATGGCTAAAAGAAAAGTTACCAAGAGAAATGTACGGTCAAAATAACAACCCAATGCGTTGGGCAAAAGTCTTTACCGTCGATGCCTATATTAATTATCAATATAGCCCTAATTTATCGTTTGAAATAACGGGCAGTAACTTATTAAACGAATACTATATTGATCCTTTAACGCGATCAGGTATGCCTGCACCGGGAAGAACCTTTCGATTGGGTATGACTGCACAATTTTAATTAAAGAGAGTAGGAGCTTTTGCTATGTTGGCACTTTCTGTCAGGCATCCGCTTAATATTTATTACTGGTTAATCGGTATATCGTTAGTTTATATCGCCATATTAAGTTGGGTGTTACGTTCACTTTCTATGACAGAAAGTGCACACCATATTCATCAGCAACAAGAAAATACATTATCCGTTTACCAAGTTGTATTTTCATCCCCCCAACAACCGACCATTGTGCCGGAGCCTTTACTGGAAACGGAACCACAAGAAGCGCCGATTGTTTTGCCCAGTGCCGAAAAAGGAGAATTTGTTGAAGCGCCCAAGAAATTACCTGAAAAACCTAAAGAAAAACCGATACCCATAAAACCAAAACCCATTACACCCGTAAAAAAACCGGTAGTACAAGAAAAAGTAGAGCCGATAAAACAGAGTGAGTTAGAAAACCCAATAGCACAAACGACATCAGAAGCATCGGCAGAAAGCTTAACGCAACATACGGCAAGTTCGTTAGCAGGAAAAAGTCATGCATTAAGCGAAAAAGGAATAGGGCAAGGCGAATCTGACAATCACTATATTAGTTCACTGCGTCGAGAAATAGAGCGCCATAAACGTTATCCATCACAAGCGCGTCGCATGCAGCATGAAGGTCAGGTAGTGGTGAGTTTTTCACTCACATCTGAAGGTGTCGTTTCAAGGGTTGAGATACAAAATTCTTCAGGCATTTCTTCATTAGATAATGCGGCTATGGCTGCTGTAAAGCGGGTAAAACCTATTGGTCCTAAACCCGAAAGCCTATTGAATCCTTTAATTGTTTCATTAGATTTTCAATTAAATTAATGTGATAGATAAAACACCTAAGTACGATCAAGCTTAGGTGTTTTTATCAACGTGATCAGCTAGAACAGCACGGTAATATCCGCTAATAGGATATCGGGTTTAGAAAAGTGCAAATAAAAATAAAGATTTGATTCGTTTTCATGTATGAATAAATAGTCTAATTCAAGCTGATAAGTACAAAAATAAGCTTTGTTATCTGTTACAGGATGATTAAGTAGAGGCGTTATTTTATAAACGATATTGTCCTGATTTAGGCCGAGTGAAAATGTATTTGAAGCAACTAATGTACCATTAATGGCATTACCCGTTCTTACTGAAACTGAAAGTGAACAATCACTTTCAGTGGCACACTGTAGTAACACTTTCATTTTTTGTGGATTATCGGTTTTTCCAATAGTTTCTTCTGAAGGTAAACAAAAATAAGCTTCTTGATTTAACAAAATACAGTTTTTACCGACCAACATATCGCTATAACCATACTGAGCCTGGCTTAATTGTGTATCGAACCCATGATTTAAATCCAGTTCATAGCTTTTTTGTGGTATCAGTAAGTGGTTTTCAGTTTCTAGCGTTAGAGAGGCATAGCCGTCATAAAAACGAAATATCGGAGCCGATTCCATTAGCCAAGCGCCTGAATCATCATGGCATTGTTTACCATTATGTCGGCTGATATAAAGGTTTACGCCATTAAAACAGTAACCGGGAATATTGAGATAAGACTTGTTTTCTCGACTGCCTTGACCAATGGTAAAGCTATTATTGTTTACATCATCCAATACCATATAGTGCAATGCGCCCCAAGGGGTGTCAGAGATATAGCGTACAGAAGGTAAAATGTGATCAGGAGATAAATAGGGTTTATTGCTATCTGGGGTAAAAAAAAGTTTCTGATTTTAAAATATCACGGCTATCACCTGTTACACCATAACAACCCTCATATTGAAAGCTATCTGCGACTTTTTCCGTACTTAAATAGTTGTGTTTAATGCGAATAATGGCATCAATATGAGAATAGGTCTCGATACTCTGTAACATTGATGTTCGATGTAATATATCCTTTCCTATATTAAAGTAAGTCTGGTAATAGCTGATTTTAGGATCATGGCTATAATCGTTTTCCATAGAGTTCTAAGCTATTCCAACGAGAAAAAGGGGTGTTAAATTCAATTTCAAAACTTCGTTTTACCCAAGCCTGATAAAAAGATAATCCAGAAACATAAATACCTGATAAAAAAGTATTACTTTTATTGTAATCATCTTTAAATATCGTGGAGGTTTGTTGATAAATGGCGGTATGAATTGCGCTATTAAATTTATCGATACTGTTTCTTAATGTTTTTAGATTACTTTTAAAGTAATTATCACTTAATTCGAGTTTGTCTTTATTGGTGAGGATATCGTAGTGTGCTGCAACAAAAAGGGCGCAACAATGGCAATAGAAAGGTAAACCTGCGGATTGTGCTAAATTTAAAACTAATGGTTGTTGCGAAACAATTGTCGTAATGACATCATCAAAGCGGTTGAGTACTTGTTCTCGTAAATCTTTTTTTTTGTTGTGCAGAATAACGCATTGTGGGATCAAGATAACGCGCAAAGGTATCAGAAAATAGCTGATAAACGTCAGATATGCCTTCGGTGGTGAGTTTGATAATTTTAACATTGTTATCAGCAATTTTAGCGTCAATAATACGAGAGACATGCTCAATAATTTGATTAGCGAGCGAGCTATCTTTCATATTTTTATTCATCATGCCAAAGAGTGCGGAGGTGATTTTTGATAATGCACCACCGACAACAGGGACTAAACCAATAATATGTCCGATAACAGTTTGTCCTACAATGATGGGGGCATTTAGTGGATCTTGCTCATTAAATTTATCTACAATAGTCGGCAATACATTACTATTGCGATTAATCATATCCAACATATCGTCTTGGAGCTCTTGGTAGTCGATACAGATTAATGGCTGTGTTGCAGGTAGCGATGAAGGACTAATGGCGATTTTTAATGGATTTAAATGCATCATGAAAGTTCCTTTTCTAAATTAATTCCATTGTTCGATTAACTGAGGTTGTCCTGATAATCCGTTATAAACCGCAATAGAGAGTTGTGTGTCATTAATTTCAACAGATAAGTAATCCCCTTTAAATAAAGCGCCGCTGTTATAAACTGGGACATCGCCGAAGATCTCACTGCCACCATAACGGTTATCTTGACCAACATAATGAGTATGCCCAACAAATACCGCCTTTACCCCGTAATGCTCTAGCATATATTTAAAGAAGGTCAGCTCTTCTTGAGATGATTTTTCTGGGAAGTGTTGGTTTCCATCATGGAAGTTTAATATGATGGTTTTATTGCGATTTCGCGCCTGAATTAAATCTTTTTCTAACCAATCAATAGAATCTGTGACATTAATCGTTGAAGCTGACCAGTGATCGAGCACCACATGATAAGTGGGATAGTTTTGTAATTGAATAAAATGAATATCACCATATTCCCAAGAGTAAGCCTTACTGCCTGAATATTCGCTACTGTCGTATCTAAAATTACCTGAAGTCGCATAATTACGATACTCTTCAATACGGTAGTGCATATCAAAAACCATGCCTCTTGCACAGGCATTCATACTGTAATCAGCATTACTCGGCTCAGCACAGTCACCCACATTGTTTTGATAATCGTGATTACCAAGTCCAACATAGGTATTAAATCCTAAAGGTGAGGGAGCAAACAGTGCACGAAAACTCTCACGTTGGGAGCGACGACCAAATTCTGTTAAGTCACCATTTATAATGCCAAAAGCAAAAGATTTTTCACGGTGTAATGCTTGAATACTATCTCTAACGTTTTTTACGGTGGTTTCCCAACGGGATTGATCATTATTGGGGTCATTATTATCCAGATCTAGACGCCAAGGTTGTGGATCTGACATCACAATAATATTGTAGTTTGCTGATTGTGTTGTACTCATAATTAATTTCCTTTTAAAGTAAGTTTTTCTCTCCTTATTTTTGACGGAAAATTAAAATAAGCACAATATTAAATATTGTTAGTAAGTGATAAATTTAATAATAAAAAAATTATTTTTTAAAATTTAAAAAAGTGAGTTTTCATTATACTAAATGACCAATATATAATTCATTAAATGTAAATTATATAATAATTTAAATAATCAAATTATTATTGTTATCATCTATGGATATATCTTCGATAAATTTTAAATTATGCCCGTTGAGTCAATAAAAAAAGCGGTTTTAGGCTAGCTAATACCGCTTTTCTATTTGAATTAGCATAAATAAATTACGCTGTTTTTCGCCATTTATTGGCGATCCAAAGCCCACTCATTTTCATCGAATAGCCAAATAAAACGCCAACGATTAATGACGGAATGGTTTGAAAGAGATCTCCTTGAGCCGCAAATAGAGTACATGCCCCAATAAAGGTGCCAGGAATATAAGCAAGTAGCGCACTTTTGGCTTGAATACACATCACAAAGGCAATCACACCGGTGACAGCATAACCAAAAATAGAAATATCACTAAAGACTTGGCTACCATAAATAATCGCTAATGCCCAAATTACACCACTCATAATGGTAGCCATAGTAACGGCTAATCCTTTAATACCCTCTTTCGGATAAGCAAAATAGGCTGTACACCCTAAAAAGCCAGCCCAGCTTAATAAGTCAAATTGATTAGCAACAAATGCCCAAATGGCAGAAAGAATGCCTGTTGTCAGCGCAGTAAAGTAAAGCGTTCTCACGATAGACTCTTAAAAGTAGTGGGGATATTTACCCTGTTAACTAAAGGCGAATTTTAGCATTATCATTAGTTGATTT
Organism: Shigella sp. FC1967; assembly: GCF_001743005.1. Taxonomy (NCBI): domain Bacteria; kingdom Pseudomonadati; phylum Pseudomonadota; class Gammaproteobacteria; order Enterobacterales; family Enterobacteriaceae; genus Shigella; species Shigella sp. FC1967. Next base: position 7,930 of record NZ_MIIZ01000563.1, read on the forward strand.
ACTATATTTAGATCATTAAATATCATAATTTAAATAACCATTTTTTTTGCTATCTGAAATCTCTTTATCTATTGAAAAATAAAAAAGATAAAGTAAACGATTGCTTTATTAGATTTATAGTTAAATAAAAAATAACCAAGTATGTTGTTTGATA
>NZ_MIIZ01000564.1:0-8077 GCF_001743005.1 Shigella sp. FC1967
ATATTAATCAGTGCGTTATGTATTTTCAAAGGTTACAGCAGGGGGAAGGTTATTATTTACTGTTCCCTTTGAAGAGATTATCCTACTTTTCTCCTTGTGAGAGAATTATTTTTCCAAAACATTTTTCAGCTATCACGATTTATAACAACTTTTTTTCTCCGCAATATTTCCTATCATTTATCCCATAATAAAAATACCTGCAAAAAGTAAGTCTATTAGGTCATCGCGAAGTTAGATAGTTCTTTTTACCCCCAAAATTCGTTTTGCTATTAACAATTACAATATAAAAAGTGAGTACTAATATGGAAACGGCTTCCTCAAAAACAGAGACAACAAGCTATCCCGCAACTAGTGCTGGCGCTCGCCGAGCAGGTATGACAGAAGAACAATGGCGTGCAGCAATTAAATTCGACGGCAATGATGTGGGCTGGGTTATCATGAGTATCGGTATGGCTATCGGTGCAGGTATCGTGTTTTTACCTGTACAGGTAGGTCTGATGGGATTGTGGGTTTTCTTACTTTCCTCCGTGATTGGTTACCCCGCAATGTACCTTTTCCAACGTTTATTTATTAATACGTTGCTGAATCTCCTGAATGTAAAGACTACCCAAGCGTTATCACCGGCTATCTCGGTAAAAACTGGGGTATTTTATTAGGTGCTCTCTATTTTGTGATGTTAGTGATTTGGATGTTTGTCTATTCCACCGCTATCACGAATGACAGTGCTTCTTATCTACAAACTTTTGGTGTAACTGACAGTTTATTATCAGAAAATCCATTTTATGGTCTGATTTTAATCTGTGCGTTAGTGGCTATTTCTTCTCGTGGTGAACAATTACTGTTTAAGCTATCAAGCTTTATGGTAATGACAAAATTACTGGTTGTTGCGGCATTAGGTCTTTCAATGATTGGTATGTGGCATCTGTATAATGTTGGCGCCTTACCACCTGCTGGACGTTTAATTAAAGAAGCAATCATTACATTACCTTTTACATTGACTTCAATTCTGTTTATCCAAACATTAAGTCCAATGGTTATCTCTTACCGTGGTCGTAATAAAAACCGTGAAGTTGCTCGTCATAAAGCACTACGTGCAATGAATATCGCGTTCGGTGTGTTGTTCTGTACGGTTTTCTTCTATGCAATCTCATTCACATTAGCAATGGGTCATGATGAAGCCGTTAAAGCGTATGAACAAAATATCTCAGCACTAGCGATTGCTGCGAAATTCTTCCCGGGTGGTTGGGTCACGATTGTCAGCGTTATGCTGAATATCTTCGCCGTAATGACCGCATTCTTTGGTGTTTACTTAGGCTTCCGTGAAGCGACACAAGGGATCGTCATGAATATTCTGCAACGTTATATTCCAGCAGAGAAAATCAACCAAAAATGGGTACAAAACGGCATCATGATTTTTGCAGTACTTTTAGCGTGGGGTGCCATCATCCTGAATGCGCCAGTACTCAGCTTCACTTCAATTTGTAGCCCAATCTTCGGTATGGTGGGTTGTCTTATTCCTGCATACTTAGTGTACAAAGTACCGATGTTACACAAATACAAAGGCGCGTCACTCTACCTGATTATCTTTACGGGTCTGCTACTTTGTGTTTCTCCGTTCTTGGCATTCTCATAGTCGTCAACTGCGGTTCGAGTTAGCTGTTATTAAAAACGATATTAATCCAAGGTGTTAGATTATGAGCCAGAACAATAATTCTCATTTATGGTCACAGTTTGTTCGTCAGTTACGTGAAGGTGTTAAACCTGCGGTAGGCTGTACTGAACCCATTTCATTAGCATTGGCAGCGGCGAAAGCAACGGCGCTTTTAAGCGAGCCGGTGGTTCGTATTGAAGCTTGGGTTTCGCCAAATTTGATGAAAAACGGAATGGGCGTAACGGTGCCGGGAACGGGAATGGCTGGGCTACCTATTGCAGCCGCATTAGGCGCAACAGGAGGAGATCCTGATGCTGGACTGGAGGTTTTGTTAAAAGCATCCTCTGATGCAGTTGCTCAGGCGAAGACACTGGTTGCTCAAGGTAAAGTGACTGTTGGTGTAAAAGCACCTTGTGAAGATGTGCTTTACTCTGAAGCAAAAGTGTATAGCCAATCTGGTTATGCCATTGTCAGTATTGCAAGAGAGCATACACATGTTGTGCGCTGTGAATGTAACGGTAACGTTGTTTTTGAGGAAGATAAATCAGCGCTTACTCATAATGGTGAATGTACTGATGAAAAACCTTTTGCTGATGTTTGTGCTGAAGATATTTATGACTTCGCACTTAATGTGCCAGTGAGTGAAATTGAGTTTATGCTCGATGCCGCGCGTTTAAATGGTGCTTTATCAGCGGAGGGGCTGCAAAACACTTATGGATTAGCGATCGGTCGTACCTTAATTCTGCAACAAGAGAAAGGTTTGTTAGGTAAAGACTTGCTTAATGAGATCATGATCAGAGCATCAGCAGCATCTGATGCTCGCATGGGAGGGGCAGTATTACCTGCCATGAGTAATTCAGGCTCAGGTAATCAGGGCATTGCCGCAACATTACCTGTAATGGTTGTTGCTGAATTTATGAAAGCTGATGATGAAACCTTACTGCGTGCATTAGTTTTATCTCATTTAATGGCAATTTATGTTCATAGCCATTTTCCACCACTTTCTGCTCTTTGTGCGGCAACAACTGCGTCAATGGGAGCAGCTGCAGGAATGGCATGGTTACTCACAAAAGATTTTACGACTGTCAGTATGTCTATCAACAGTATGATTGGTGATATCAGTGGCATTATCTGTGATGGCGCATCGAATAGCTGTGCAATGAAAGTATCAAGTAGCGCAGCGAGTGCCTATAAAGCTGTACTGATGGCGATGCAAAATCAAAGTGTTGCGGGTACTGATGGTATTGTTAGTGACGATGTCGACAGTTCAATAGCGAATCTCTGTGCATTAGCCAGTTGTGCAATGCAACATACAGATATTCAAATTATTGAGATTATGGAAGAAAAAGCGCGTCATAATGCTGGGGAAAAGAAGCAAGCTGTCAATATATAAAAGGTAAAAACCGAAAGCGACAGTGATGTTGTGGTATAGTAGAAAAATACCTGCTTATGAAAATAGGCAGGTATTTTTTATGATGACATCGTGTTGATTGGCTTAAATACTGACAGCTGCAAAAGCTTGAGCAATACGCTGAACATTACCTGTATTAACACCCGCCATACAAACACGGCCAGTACCAATAAGATAAATACCAAATTCGTCACGTAATCTATCAACTTGTGCCTGTGTAAAGCCGGTATAACTAAACATACCGCGTTGAGTTAATAGATGATCAAAGTTCTTTTCAGGCAGTGCAACTTTTAAAGCTTCGACTAAAGTAACGCGCATCTCTTTAATACGATCACGCATATGCGCGACTTCTTTTTGCCATTGTGCAGTTAACACTTGGTCAGAGAGCACTCTATTGACAATTTGTGCACCATAGTTTGCAGGGCTTGAATAGATACGACGTACACCCGCTTTTAACTGACCTAATACATGTTCACATTCAGTGGCATTATCACAAACAATTGATAAGCCGCCAGCACGTTCACCGTAGATCCCAAATATTTTTGAAAAAGAGTTACTGATCAGTATCGGTAATCCTGCCTGTGCCATCGTACGAATAGCGTAAGCATCTTCATCTAAATTTTCCGCGAAGCCTTGATAAGCAATATCTAAGAATGGAATTGCTTGACGAGCTTTTAATACTTCAGTGACTTGATCCCATTGATCTTTAGTTAGATCAGAGCCTGTTGGGTTGTGGCAACAGGGGTGCATTAATACGATACTTTTTTCAGGTAGCTTTTTAAAGCAATCTAACAGTGCTTCAAATTTTACACCTTTGGTTTCAGGATCAAAGTAAGGGTAGTAATTCACGTTGAAACCCGAACCCGCAAAAATAGAGGCATGGTTATCCCAAGTGGGATCACTTATCCACACTTCTGATCCTGGAAAATAGCGATGAAGAAAATCAGCACCCACTTTTAGTGCGCCTGATCCCCCTAATGTTTGGATTGTGGCAATTTTCTTTTCTGCTATGAGTGGATTATCTGCACCGAAAAGAAGAGCTTGAACTTCGCTGCGATAAGGCGCTAGCCCTTCCATTGGTAAATAAAGTGTTGCGGTAGGTGTCATGGCATTAAGTTGCTGACGCGCAACTGAAACTGTTCCTAAAATAGGCGTCTTGCCTTCCTCGTCATAATAAAGACCGATGCTTAAATTAATTTTATCCTGACGAGGGTCTTTGTTATAAACATCCATTAATGAGAGAATCGGATCTCCCGGAAACGCTTCAACCTGTTGAAACACGGCTTCTTCTCCAATCACTTTTAGTGTGTCATAGGGATACAATATCGTGTGTATTATTGTTCGTCTAGGTATTCCATGATGACGCGTGAAGTTAATTTCGTAATCAACTCATAGGCGCTAATACCACTATATTTGGCAATTTCTTCTACGGGCAACACATCTCCCCATAAAATAGCTTCATCACCAACATGATCAATGAGTTCAGTTCCCAAATCGACGCTGATCATATCCATAGAAACTCGGCCAACAATAGGGACTTTTCGGCCATTGATCCACACTGGAGTACCTGAAGGTGCACTGCGAGGATAACCATCGCCATAACCAATCGCGATCACCCCAAGATAAGTGTCTTTTTCACTGACCCATGTACCACCATAACCAACAGGTTCACCCGCTTTGTGTTTACGAACGGCAATCAGGCTTGTTTTCAGTGTCATTGCAGGGGTTAAGCCAAAGTCTTTACCCGTTCTTTCATCACCAGTAGGAGAAATACCATAAGTAATAATGCCGGGGCGAACCCACTGATAATGGACTTGAGGCCAAAATAAAATACCCGCAGAAGCAGCGATAGACTTATCACCCGCTTTATCTTGAATAAAATCTTGAAATAGTGAGATTTGTTTTTGTGTTGCTTCAGGAACATCAGGTTCATCAGCGCGACTAAAATGGCTCACAATATTGACCGGTTGTTGTACATTTTTGCAGGCGGAAAGTCGTAAATAGAAGGCTTGTGCATCTTCAGGTCGCACGCCTAAACGGTGCATCCCTGTATCAATTTTCATCCATACTTTGACCGGTTCATCCAAGTTTGCCTGTTCTAATGCTTCTAATTGTTCTTGGCTGTGAACAACAGTTTCAATGTGGTTAACGACTAAAATAGGGAGGTCAACGATATCAAAAAAGCCTTCTAACAGAAGAATGGGTTTTACAATTCCCCCACTTCGTAAAGTTAATGCTTCACCAATACGTGCAACACCAAAACAATCAGCATTATCCATTAAGGTATATGCTGTTTCTAATAACCCATGACCATAAGCGTTTGCTTTCACGACAGCTATCAGGTGGCTATGTGGGGCATAGTCTCTCACATGCTGAAAATTGTGACGCAGAGCGCGGCGATCTATCACTGCGGTTGCCGCTTTCATATTATTCCAATACTTCCTTTAATTGAGTCAAGGTGAGTGATTATTCATCGTCGTAAGCAGGGCCAGCATAGTTATCAAAGCGTGACCATTGGCCGTTAAAGGTAAGCCTTACTGTACCAATTGGGCCGTTACGTTGTTTACCGATGATGATTTCTGCAACGCCTTTTAAATCGCTACTTTCGTGGTAAACCTCGTCACGATAAATAAACATGATAAGGTCAGCATCTTGCTCAATAGAGCCCGATTCACGTAAGTCGGAGTTCACAGGACGTTTATCAGCACGTTGTTCCAAACTACGGTTTAACTGTGATAGAGCAACCACAGGAACTTGTAATTCTTTAGCTAATGCTTTTAAAGAACGAGAAATTTCAGCAATTTCTAGTGTTCTATTTTCAGATAATGAAGGTACTCTCATTAGCTGTAAGTAGTCAATCATGATCAGGCTTAAACCACCATGTTCACGATAAATTCGGCGAGCACGAGAGCGAACTTCTGTTGGTGTTAAACCCGATGAGTCATCGATATACATATTGCGTTTTTCAAGCAAAATACCCATGGTGCTTGAAATACGCGCCCAATCTTCATCATCAAGCTGACCTGTACGAATTCTTGTCTGATCGACACGAGATAACGATGCCAACATACGCATCATGATTTGGTTGCCGGGCATCTCTAAGCTGAAGATCAGTACGGGTTTTTCTTCCGTCATTGCCGCATTTTCACATAAGTTCATGGCAAATGTGGTTTTACCCATAGAAGGACGCGCTGCAACAATAATTAAATCTGACTTTTGTAACCCTGCGGTTTTTTTATCAAGATCTTGATAACCACTTGAAACCCCTGTGACACCATCATGCGGTTTTTGATAGAGCTGTTCTATTTTTTCAACCGTCTCTTCTAAAATTGCATCTATTGCTTTAGGGCCTTCGTCTTTATTGGCTCTTGTTTCAGCAATTTGGAACACTCTTGATTCAGCAAAGTCGAGAAGATCTTCACTGGTGCGTCCTTGGGGATCAAAACCCGCATCTGCAATTTCGTTGGCAACTTTTATCATATCGCGAACGACAGCACGTTCACGGACGATATCTGCGTAAGCGTTGATGTTCGCTGCACTTGGTGTATTTTTTGAAAGCTCAGCTAAGTAAGCAAATCCTCCTACACTGTCTAGCTCGGCATTTTGTTCTAATGCCTCGGATAGCGTAATAAGGTCGATAGGTTTGCCTAATTCCAACAAACGTTGCATTTGCGAGAAAATAGTACGATGAGGTCGGCTATAAAAGTCTTCTGCGGTGACACGTTCAGAAACATTATCCCAACGTTCATTATCTATCATCAGACCGCCTAACACGGACTGCTCTGCTTCCAGCGAATGGGGAGGTAGTTTTAATCCCTCCATTTGTCGGTCTTTAATATCAGACATCAGCTTGTCAGTGGTCTTGTTTCTGGCCATAAATCCTGCATAAAATCGAAAAAGTGTCAGTCAGCGTATTAGTATACGCTAACCCAATTATCTGTGCCTTGTAGAAATAGCTATCCTTTGTCATTATCTCTAAAGGTCTTTTTGCGCTCGCTTATTCAACCTTTTATCCTACAAAGGAGATAGTCATGGCTAAACGTATTCAATTTGCAACACATGGCGATGCAGATGTTCTTGAGTTAGCAACATTTACACCGGCTCCTCTTGGCGATCATGACGTTCAAGTTGCCAATAAGGCAATTGGCATTAACTATATTGATACTTATGTACGTAGCGGATTATATCCTGTCAGCCAATTCCCAAGCGGATTAGGCACTGAAGCTGCGGGTATTATTATCAAAACAGGCGCTAAAGTGACTTCACTTAAAGAAGGGGACAGAGTTGTGTATGCGCAATCTCCGCTAGGGGCTTATAGCGATACGCATAATGTACCAGAAAATAAAGTGGCACGTCTGCCTGATAATATCTCTTTTGAACAAGCTGCAGCTTCTTTTTTAAAAGGATTAACGGTTTATTATCTCTTCAATGAGACCTATAAGTTACAAGCGGATGAAACCTTCTTATTCCATGCTGCTGCAGGTGGTGTTGGTCTAATTGCAAGCCAATGGGCGAAAGCCATTGGTGCAAAAATGATTGGTACAGCAGGCAGTGATGAAAAAGTGGCCAAAGCAAAAGCCGCAGGAGCATGGGAGATGATTAATTATCAGACTGAATCGATTGTGGAACGTGTTTTAGCGTTAACTAATAACCAGAAAGTACCTGTTGTTTATGACTCTGTGGGTAAAGCAACTTGGTTAGATTCGTTAGACTGCTTACAACGTCGTGGTTTAATGGTGAGTTTTGGTAATGCATCAGGTGCTGTAACAGGTGTTGATTTAGGTATTCTCAATAAAAAAAGGTTCTTTGTATGTGACACGCCCCTCTATTTCGGGTTATATCACAACGCGTGAAGAGCTAGATACGGCAAGTGAAGCATTATTTGCGTTAATTGGTCGCGGTAAAATTGATGTAAGTGTGCCTGATAATCAGAAATTTGCTTTATCAGATGTGAAAGAAGCACATCGTTATCTTGAAAGTAGACAATCTCAAGGATCAAGCTTACTTATTCCTTA
>NZ_MIIZ01000565.1:0-23961 GCF_001743005.1 Shigella sp. FC1967
CAACAATATAGAATTCAATAAGTTGAATAATTTCACTGTGATCACCCTTGCAGTTTCTTAATCAAATATTTGCATTTATTTAACATAGTATTCACACTCTTATTATCTGGTCATACCAGTCTATACATTTAGGGAGAATACAAATGCTCTATCAAAGCGAAAATATTCAAGCCGATTGGGTGAAACAAGGTATTGTTGAACTCATTTTTAACGCCAAAGGTTCTATTAATAAATTAGATACCAAAACGGTTGCAATGCTAAGTGAAGCTTTAACCGTATTAGAAGCAACACCAGACCTAAAAGGTGTTATCTTGCGTTCCGAAAAACCAGCTTTTATTGTCGGTGCTGATATTACCGAGTTTTTATCCCTTTTTGATGCCCCTGAAGAAGAATTAACTCAGTGGCTACATTTCTCTAATCAGATTTTTAGCCGACTTGAAGATTTGCCTGTTCCTACCGTTTCGGCTATCAATGGCTATGCGCTAGGCGGTGGTTGTGAGTGCGTACTTGCTACCGATTTTCGTATTGCTTCTCCTGATTTACGTATCGGTTTACCAGAAACAAAACTTGGGATCATGCCAGGCTTTGGCGGTTCAGTGCGTCTTCCTCGTTTGATAGGTGTTGATAACGCATTAGAAATTATTACTGCGGGCAAAGATGTTAATGCTCAAACAGCTCTTCAAAATGGATTAATCCAAGCAATTGTTCCTCTAGAAAATTTAAAAGAGAGTGCTATTTCATTAATCGAACAAGCAATTGAAGGTAAAATTGATTGGAAAGCGGCACGTCGTCCCAAATTAGCACCATTAAGACTGACAGAGCTTGAGCATAAAATGTCTTTCAATGTGGCTAAAGGTATGGTGATGAAAGTAGCAGGTCCTCACTATCCAGCACCTATCACTGCCGTAAAAACGATTGAAAAATCAGCCTTCCTAAATAGAGATGAAGCACTGGCTCTCGAAACTGAAAATTTTGTTAAACTGACACGCACTGATGTTGCAAAAGCCTTAGTCGGTATTTTCCTTAATGATCAGTACGTCAAAAATATCACAAAAAAACGTCATGCCGAATTGCCTAAACAGGCGGCTGTATTGGGTGCAGGGATCATGGGAGGTGGCATATCCTACCAGTCTGCCTTAAAAGGTATTCCTGTTGTCATGAAGGATATTAACCAGAAAGCCCTTGAGCTGGGTATGAATGAAGCGTTAAGCCTACTGCAAAAAACGCCAAGAAAAAAGGCCGAATGAGTGCCGTAGATATGGCGAAAACACTCGCCTCTATTCAACCAACCTTGAATTACGCTTCTGTCAGTGGGACGGATGTTGTTGTCGAAGCGGTTGTTGAAAATCCAAAAGTCAAAGCAACTGTACTAGCAGAAACAGAATCACAATTAACAGATAACGCAATCCTTGCTTCCAATACATCAACCATCCCTATTTCATTACTTGCGAAATCCTTAAAACGTCCTGAAAATTTCTGTGGGATGCACTTCTTTAATCCTGTTCATCGAATGCCGTTAGTTGAAATCATTAAAGGCGAAAAAACGAGTGAAGAAACGATTAATCGTATAGTCAGTTACGCCAGCAAAATGGGAAAAACACCGATTATTGTTAATGATTGTCCCGGCTTCTTTGTAAACCGCGTTCTCTTTCCTTATTTTGCAGGATTTTCTCTATTACTAAGAGATGGAGCTGATTTTATTACTGTTGATAAAGTGATGGAAAAGGTATTTGGCTGGCCGATGGGACCTGCGTACCTACTTGATGTTGTTGGTATTGATACGGCAAATCACGCTCAAGCCGTAATGGCTCAAGGTTTTCCTGACAGAATGGGGGCGATTGAGCGAGATGCTATTGCGCTTTTATATGAACAACAGCGATATGGTCAGAAAAATAATCATGGTTTCTATAATTACTCTGTTGATAAACGGGGTAAAAAACAGAAGTCTGTGGATGATCAAATTCAAATGCTTATTCAACAGAATGCAGGTAAAACACAAGAGTTTAGCCAAGACGCAATTATTGCTCGCATGATGATCCCAATGATCAATGAAGTTATTCGTTGTTTAGATGAAGGTATTATTGCTTCACCTGCTGAAGCCGATATTGCGTTAGTTTATGGTTTAGGATTCCCTCCTTTCCGCGGTGGTGTATTCCGTTACCTTGATACCATCGGATTAGCGCAATTTGTGGCAGATGCGCAACAATACGCATCATTAGGACCTCTTTATCAAATTCCTGAAAGCTTAAAACAGAAAGCACAACGCAACGAAACCTATTATCCAAAGCCCGCAAAAGTAGATGTTAACATCAGAGAACTCGCTTAAGGAGATATGAAATGGAAAAGGTGGTCATAATTGATGGTATTCGTACTCCGATGGGACGCTCAAAAGGTGGTGCATTTCGCCATGTCAGAGCGGAAAATCTCTCTGCACAATTGATGCAAGCACTACTCACACGTAATCCGAATATTAATCCCAATGATATTGGTGATGTCATTTGGGGTTGTGTGCAACAAACTTTAGAGCAAGGTTTTAATATTGCTCGTAATGCGGCTTTATTGGCTGAACTTCCACACAAGGTTCCAGCCGTGACTGTTAATCGGCTATGTGGTTCATCAATGCAAGCATTACACGATGGTGCACGCCAAATTATGCTAGGTGATAGCCAAGTAGCATTAATCGGTGGTGTTGAACATATGGGTCACGTACCGATGACTTATAATGCAGATTTTAATCCATCACTTAATCTTTCTGTTGCTAAAGCCTCATTTTCAATGGGATTAACAGCAGAAATGCTCGCAAAATCATTCCAAATTTCACGTGAAGAGCAAGATAAATTTGCTTATCGCTCACATCATTTAGCCGCAATTGCGACACAACAAGGCTATTTTGATAATGAGATAGTGGCTATTAATGGTCATGATGCAATAGGTAATTTTATCAATGTCAAAAATGATGAAGTTATTCGTTATAACCCTAGCCTTGAAGAGTTAGCACAGCTTAAACCGGTGTTTGATCCTGCGACAGGCTCCGTAACGGCAGGCAATTCATCTGCAGTTTCTGATGGTGCATCCGCCATGTTTATCACCAGCGAACGTTACGCTAAAGAGCACAATTTAACGCCTCGCGCCGTTATTCGGGCGATGTCTGTGACCGGATGTGATCCCGCTATTATGGGTTATGGTCCTGTTCCCGCAACAGAAATTGCGTTGAAAAAAGCAGGATTAACATTAGGTGATATTGATGTTTTTGAGCTAAATGAAGCTTTTGCTGCGCAGTCATTAGCCTGCATGAAAAAAATGAATTTACTCGATAGTATTGATGACAAAATCAACCTTAATGGGGGTGCTATTGCACTTGGGCATCCATTAGGTTGTTCTGGTGCCAGAATAACCACTACGCTATTGAATATTATGGAGCGTAAAGATGCACAATTTGGCTTAGCCACAATGTGTATTGGATTAGGGCAAGGTATTGCAACGATTATAGAACGTGTTTAATACGTATTCTATGTATCCACGTTCTATTATTAGAAAAGCATTCTTTTCGATTGCATGGTTAGAAACCATTTTCCCGCCGTCAGGGGCGGGTTTTTTTTATGGTTTAAAAAGAAATAATTAGCAAATAGCAGAGTACTCTCGTTTTATCAGATAAATTCAAAAGCATCGCTAAATAGGCGTGTTTTATCTGCATTGCGTTCATTACAAAAACGATCTCTAGCGATTTTAGCCATCTCAAAACGTCCTGCGATGTAAATATCATATTCTGATAAATCACCAAAATCTTCGCTTATTGCCGTTAATACCGTCCCTTTTCGGCCTCGCCAAGTCTCATCGGGTTGCTCGACCACAGGAACAACCGTTAAAGATGGATGTAATTCTGACAATTCTTGTAATTCATTAAGATCATAGAGGTGAACGCGCTCTCTTCCCCCCCAATAAATCGTAATTGGTCGCTGTGGATTTTCAGCTAATGCGGCCAATAAAATTGAGTGGGTATAAGAAAATCCTGTACCGCCAGCAATTAATAATAGAGGACGTTGACTCTCTTTTTTAAACCACGCATTCCCATGAGGAATATCAATGGTAAGCTGCTGTTTTTCTAAGATCACATCAAGCACTGCCATCGCATAAAGATTGAGTTCAGACGCACCAATATGAAGTTCAATAAAGTCTTTGTTTTCAGGTATAGATGCAATAGAAAAAGGACGCTTATCACGTTCATCCATAACGGCTAAAAGATATTGCCCAGCCTGAAAATCAAATTCGCCATCAGGTAATAATCTCACCCGATAAACCGTATCTGTCATCGGCTCAACAAGTGAGACTTTACAATTCAGTATTGCCATGTTGTTCCTCTGTTATTATTTAAGAATATCGAGCTGTTCCCAAATAGTATCGACTCGTTGCTTAACGTCATCAGACATCACAATAGGTCTACCCCATTCTCTATCTGTCTCACCTGGCCATTTGTTAGTCGCATCAAGACCCATTTTTGATCCTAATCCTGAAACAGGTGAAGCGAAGTCGAGATAATCAATAGGCGTATTTTCCATCATAATGGTATCTCTCGCAGGATCCATTCTGGTCGTGATTGCCCAAATGACATCTTTCCAATCTCTTGCATTGACATCATCATCGCAAACAATCACAAATTTGGTGTACATAAATTGCCGTAGATAAGACCAAACCCCCATCATGACGCGTTTTGCATGACCCGCATACTGTTTCTTCATTGTCACAACAGCTAAACGGTAAGAACACCCTTCAGGAGGTAGATAAAAATCAACAATTTCAGGAAACTGTTTTTGTAATATCGGGACAAGGACTTCATTCAACGCAACACCTAATACTGCGGGCTCATCAGGTGGGCGACCTGTATATGTTGAATGATAAATGGCATCTTTACGGCGCGTTAAATGCGTAATGGTAAACACAGGGAAAGCGTCAATCTCATTATAATATCCTGTGTGATCACCATATGGCCCTTCTGGGGCTAATTCGCCGGGTTCAATGTAACCTTCAAGGATAATCTCAGCGCTTGCAGGCACTTCAAGATCATTTGAAAGACATTTTACAACTTCTGATTTATTACCTCGTAATAAGCCAGCGAATGCATATTCAGATAAGGTATCTGGTACAGGTGTTACAGCGCCTAAGATAGTGGCTGGATCGGCTCCTAATGCTACGGAAACAGGGAATCGTTCACCGGGATGTTTTTGGCACCACTCTTGAAAATCTAACGCTCCACCACGATGCGATAACCAGCGCATAATCACTTTGTTTTTACCTAGCACTTGCTGGCGGTAAATACCCAGATTTTGGCGCTCTTTCAATGGGCCTCGGGTCACTGTTAACCCCCAAGTAATCAGCGGTGCTGCATCTTCAGGCCAACAATGCATAACAGGGATCTTCGTTAAATCAACATCATCACCTGTTAAAACCACCTCCTGACAAGGGGCTTTACTCAAGCGTTTTGTTGGCATATTTAACACTTGCTTAAACTTAGGTAACTTATCAAAAAGATCACGAAAGCCTTTCGGAGGGTCAGGCTCTTTTAGAAAAGCTAATAACTTTCCAACTTCGTGTAAAGCTTTAACATCATCTTGCCCCATTCCCATCGCCACACGTTCTGGTGTACCAAATAAGTTACAAAGCACGGGCATATCATACCCTTTAGGGTTTTCAAACAACAGCGCTGGCCCACCGGCACGTAAAGTTCGGTCCGCTATTTCGGTCATTTCAAGGTAGGGATCTATTTCATAGGTGATACGTTTTAATTCACCTTTTTCTTCTAATAATGAAAGAAAATCTCTTAAATCGCGGTATTTCATCATAATCTTACGAGCCAGTGAGTGAAAGAAAAGAGGGCTAATGCCCTCTTTGAGACGCTATAAGCTAAACGCATAACTCACTAAAATGCAATGCTTTTTATTTAGTTGCGTTCACTATACTTATAAACAGCGGAATGGAACCCACTCTGAAAGCAATTTAGTATCAAACTGTTCAGGGAATGTTTTTCCATGTTGGAAGATTTTAAAACCTTCATTTTTAGCACTGTAATAATGTAATTCTTCACCTTGAATATATAAGTAGCTCCCTTCACGGATAGCTACAACAATCTCTTCAGGGTTAATTGCACAAAACTCTGCAATACGTTCATCGCGAGTTTCACCCATATGACCACTGATAGAAGCATCAATGTAATGTGGGTTGATTTGAACAGGAAATAGGCCTAATGAAGGCATAATAACCGAGGAACGTACTGGCATATCATTAGTGGTACGAATTGTTGGTGTTGCGACGTTACAACCAGCACTCCAACCAATATATGGAATATTACGCTCACGTACTGCGCGTTGAATTGGAACAACTAATCCTTTCTCGTGTAGCATTTGGTTTAATAACCAAGTATTACCACCGCTGACTAAAATACATTCTGCATTATTGATTGCATCAACTTCTGAATCAAAATGTTCAATACAAGTCACTTCAATACCTAATACGTCTGATAAATCACGAGCACGTTGATCATGATCGGAGCGAATAACAGCATAAGCAATTAATACAGCAGAACGAATACCGCGCTTTTTAATCATGCTATCGATATTATCTTTTGCATAGCTTAACCAACGTGGATCCCCGGCAATTTTTCCGTTACTTAATAAAAAAACTTCCATTACAGAACCTCTTTATAATTATGAGCAAAATTCTAAGATAATTATCTTGAGAGCTTTTTCTTGTTTTTACCATTACTTTTTTTGTCAACTTGTTACCTCTATCCGAGATCCAATTAAAAGTAACAAAAACAAGCTCTTTTATTGCGTATAAGCACAGCTTTTCTGTTCTTTTTTCAGTATAAAACTACGTTACTCTATTTTTTTATTTAATCCCTGATAGATAGCTGTTACCTTAATGATAAATTTGCTATCATCGCTTAAATTAAATTTAACTAACCTATTGTCTCTATTATGAAAAATTGGTACTTGCTGTATTGCAAACGAGGTCAAATTTCTCGAGCTATCGAACACTTAGAACGTCAGCAAGTGGGCTGTTTTACACCAATGGTTACCCTAGAAAAAGTATTAAGAGGAAAGCGCACTACCGTAACAGAACCGCTTTTTCCTAATTACCTTTTTATCGAATTTGATCCTGAAGTGATCCATACCACGACCATTAACTCAACGCGTGGAGTAAACTCGTTTGTACGGTTTGGGCAATATCCTGTCACTGTTCCTCAAGATGTGATTGATACACTACAAATACCTCAGCTTTCTTCTCTCACTTATAGTGAAGAGAATGTACCTCATAGTGGTGATAGCGTGTTAATTACAGAAGGTATTTTCCAAGGAATACAAGCCATCTATCAAGAGCCAGATGGCGATGCTCGCTCAATTTTGCTTTTAAATATCTTAAACAGCGAAGTGAAAAAAATCGGTAAGTAATAGAGAATTTAAAAAAGAGCCACGTTAGAAAAAGTTAACCCAGCTATCGCTGGGTTAATATCATATTATTTCAGGAGTGTGTCCCTAAAATTATTTTTGCTGTTCTGCTTCTGTTTCTGCATCCTCAGCTTCTTCATCCTCTGTTCTTCTTCCCTTACCTACATAGAAGCGCGATACCATGACACCGATTTCAAACAGTAAGTACATAGGTATTGCTAATAAGGTTTGAGAAAAAACATCTGGTGGTGTCAATACCATACCAACGACAAAGGCACCCACAAGAATATAAGGACGTTTTTTCTTTAACGCATCAGGTGTTGTTACACCACTCCAGCACAGTAAAATAATCGCAATTGGTACTTCAAAAGCGGCACCAAACGCCATAAATAGCGTCATGACGAAACTTAAATATTTACTGATATCTGGAATGAAATTAACCCCTTCAGGGGTTGTATTAACAAAGAAACCAAACGCGAGAGGAAACACAACAAAATAAGCAAACGCCATACCGAGATAGAATAATACTGTACTTGAAACAAGTAATGGCAGCATTAAGCGGCGTTCGTGTTTATACAATGCTGGTGCGATGAAAGCCCATACCTGATAAAGAATGACAGGTACAGAAGCAAAAACGGATACCATGATTGTCAATTTAATCGGAGTCAAAAATGTAGAGGCAACATCCGTCGCACTCATATTTGACCCTTGTGGCAACTTTTCAAGTAATGGAGCCGAGACTAATTGATAGATATCGTTAGAAAAATAAACCAGCGCTAAAAAAACCACAAGAACTGACACCAAGCTATACATCAAACGCTTGCGTAATTCTATTAAATGGCTGATCAGCGGTTGGGTATCATTTACTGCCATGTTTTAATGCTCACCATTGACCTGATCAGTTGTTTTTTTCTCTATTGTTACTGGCTGAGTAACAGGAACTTCTGTCTTTGTAACACTGTCTGCCACAGGTTTATGGCGATTAGCATCATCATTAACTTCATCAGCTTCAGCAAGTGCGGCTAAATCAGAGGGTGAAGGTTCCGTAGAGTCGGTTTTTACAGACTGCTCTTTCGTGGAGTCTGGCGTTGTAGGTGCTTGATAAGTTTGTTTTAAAGACTGTGCAGCCTCTTTTAACTCATCCATAGACGCTTTCAGCTCTGGCGATAATGTTTGCAAATTCGCTTTCTCTTCAACTTTTTTCAAGCTCTCTTGAAGTTCTTGAAGTTTTAGTTCTTGAGTCAGTTCATTTTGTACATTCGCAGCCAAAGAGCGTAGCGCCCTTACCCAGCCAGCAATTGTTTTTACTGCTACGGGCAAACGTTCTGGCCCCAGAAAAACAAGACCAATCACCATGACCAGTAGCAGCTGACTAAAACCAATGTCAAACACGGTTTACACCTGCTCTTTGTTTTTGCTCTCAGTTGTAGACTTCTCTTCTGTTGAAGTCTTCTGCGCTAAATTTTTAGTATCAAAATCTGCGTCGTTATTTGTTTTTTCAGCGTTGTTGGTGTCTTTATCTGCGGCTTCATCACCAATCGCTTTTTTAAAGCCTTTTACTGATGCACCTAAATCTGAGCCCAATGAGCGCAGTTTATTTGTACCAAATAATAAGACAACGATGACAGCGATGATGAGTAATTGCCAAATGCTAATACCGCCCATTTTATGTTCCTCAACTATTTTCGGGGTTATACTTAATAACAGTGCCCATTATATACAACGAATTCAATTTTCGGGAATCTCGAATTCATCTTTTAACTTGCTCAAAGACAAACTTTGATGTGTTTTTATTGTGCATTACCAGATCTAAACCAACCCAAAATCCATGCAAGAAGACCTAAACTGATAAAAACACTAAATAATGTTTTAAAACCAGAAACAAAAAACAGGCTACCGCATAAAAACAGTGTTGTACCTATACCCAATAAAAATAGAGACTGTCTCTGTTTGACTCTTTGTGAACCTATTTGTTCCGTCAATTTATCTAGCGTTAACTTCATATTTTTATGTTGCTTCAGACTATCATAAACCAACTCTGGTATCTCTGGCATTTTTTCAATCCAGTAAGGCGCTTTGCTCTTTATGCCATTCACTAATGCCGTAATACCAATTTGACTATGCAACCAATCTTCTAAGAAAGGTTTTGCCGTTTTCCATAAATCCAATTGTGGATATAACTGGCGTCCAAGCCCTTCAACATAAAGCAATGTTTTTTGAAGTAAAACTAACTGTGGTTGTACTTCCATATTGAAGCGACGCGCTGTATTGAAAAGATTAAGTAGCACATGCCCAAATGAGATCTCAGAAAGTGGTTTTTCAAAAATCGGTTCACATACAGTGCGGATTGCAAATTCAAAATCTTCCACATTGGTATCGGCTGGCACCCAGCCTGAATCAACATGTAATTCTGCAACTTTTCGATAATCACGGTTAAAGAAAGCTAAGAAGTTTTCAGCCAAATAGCGTTTATCTTCTTTATTTAATGAGCCAACGATACCGCAATCAATACCGATATAATAGGGATTCTCAGGGTGATCATAGCTAATAAACACATTACCAGGATGCATATCAGCATGGAAAAAGCTGTCTCTAAATACCTGAGTGAAAAAAACTTTTACGCCACGCTCAGCAAGAAGCTTCATATTCGTCTTTTGTGCATTCAACGCTTCAATATCAGAAACCGGGATACCATAAATACGCTCCATGACCATCACGTTTTCATGACAATAATCTGAATACACTTCTGGAATATACAACATAGAGCTATTTTCAAAATTACGGCGTAGTTGAATCGCATTTGCAGCTTCACGCAGTAAATTTAGCTCATCAAGTAATGTTTTTTCGTATTCGCGGATCACCTCTTTGGGTCGTAAACGGCGGCCATCAGGTAAAAACGGTAATAGATTTGCCAAACGATACATCAAACGGATATCCGCTTTGATCACCGGTTGAATATCGGGGCGAATAACCTTGAGTACTACTTCTTTGCCGTTTTCTTTTAATTTTGCAGTGTGAACCTGTGCAATAGAAGCGGAAGCGAGAGGCGTTTCATCAAAGTCATCAAACCATTGATCGATAGGGCCACCGAATGAAGTTTCAATATATTGTCGTGCTTTCTTACCATCAAAAGGAGCAACTTTATCTTGCAATAAAGCGAGCTGATCAGCGATTTGAGGAGGGAAAAGATCACGTCGAGTTGATAACATTTGGCCTAATTTAATCCAAACAGGACCTAATGTTTGCAATGCGAGTCGTAAGCGTTCACCTAATGGTTTTTCTGGATGTTTATTTTTGATCCAAAACAGTGCTCGGCATCCTAATCTTGCAGGTAAAGTAATCCGATGTTTAGGAATTAACTCATCAAGCCCATAAGATAAAAATACCTGAATAATATGATAGAGGCGCTTTAACTCACTAAGGAGCATTATTTTTTCTCCAATGTGCCTAACCGTTTTTCTAGTTCGGCGGTTTGCTGTGCAAGTTCTTCTATTTCATCATAAAAATGGACTGTTTCTAATGCACTAGGCGCAGTTTTCCACTCTTCAATTAATGTGTCACGTAAATACTCTTTTTGGTGACTTAAAAGGGAAGAAAACAACTGAACACCCTTTCCTGCAACAACAGTCAAGCTTTGCGCCGCTATATCACCAATATAAGGTGCTAAATATTGTGCGGGATCCCATTGCGCCATATCTAATAATGCAGACCAATTTTGAATAACCTGCATATCACCATCAATTATGATATCACCACGATTGATGAGTTCTGACATTTTTTGACGGTCACGAAGCTTAATCAGCGTTAATAGTTTTGTTTTTATCAAACAATCAGTTTCATCATCCCACTGGCTTAATACATCAACTTGTTGCTCGCTAAAGACTAAGTAGATGGAACGAGGAAACTCATTGATAGAAAGCGCCAACACTTTGCCCGCAAGGCGATTGCGGGCAGGTTTAAGCACATTTTCCTGATATAAAACGTGATTAAGTGCTGTCTCCATTGATGCTGTTAGCAACGGATACAGAACTTGAGAAGCAATATCATGAGAAAAAGTGGCTTTTTCCATCTCAGAATTTAAATCCTTTGTGTAATGCAACTATACCTCCAGTCATATTGGTATAGGTAACTTGATCAAATCCAGCTTCTTCCATCATACCTTTTAATGTTTCTTGGTCTGGATGCATACGAATTGACTCCGTTAAATAACGGTAACTATCAGCATCATTCACAATCACTTGACCAATTCTCGGTAGAATATGGAAAGAGTAAGCATCATAAATCTTGCTTAAAGGCTCAAGAACAGGTTTAGAGAATTCCAGCACCAGCAGACGTCCACCTGGCTTTAATACACGAAACATTGAACGTAGCGCTTTTGCTTTATCGGTCACATTGCGTAAGCCAAAAGAGATAGTGATACAATCAAAATGGTTATCAGGGAAAGGTAACTCTTCAGCATTCGCCTGTACATAGTTAACATTACCCACAATACCGTGATCGCGTAGCTTTTCACGCCCCATTTTTAACATTGAGTCATTGATATCCGCTAAAACAACTTCCCCATTTTCGCCCACGAGACGAGAGAATTTAGCGGTTAAATCACCTGTTCCCCCCGCAAGATCAAGAACACGTTGGTTACGTCTTACACCGCTTGCTTCAATGGTATAACGTTTCCAAATACGATGAACACCGAAAGACATTAAGTCATTCATTAAATCATACTTAGACGCGACAGAGTGAAAAACCCTTGCAACCATGGTTTGTTTATCATCTTTGTCAACGGTTTGGAAACCAAAATCTGTTGTTTCCTTAGTTTGTTGAGTCATATTATTTGCCCGCTAATTAATCAAAATTTAGTAAATTCAGTACTGGTCGTTTTTAGAGGTTTGTATCTCTTTATTTTATCAAATCAATCAGATGCTGATTTTTCGATGAGATCATTATCAATCGTTTTTTTTATCTCAACCCCTAAGGATTTAAAGCTTTCCGCTTGACTGATAAGGTTTCCACGACCTTCAGAGAGTTTTTTCATCGCTAATAGATAGCCAGACTGCGCTTTTTGAATACTATGTCCAAGTCCTTGCATATCATCAACGAAAAGTCTTAATTTGTCATACATTTTAGCCGCTCTGTCTGCAATTTCTTGCGCATTTTGGCTTTGATATTCATAACGCCACAATGCGGCTATTGTACGCAAAGCAACAAGTAAAGTAGATGGCCCAACTAACATAATATTGTTTTTTAATGCTTCTTCTAGCAAGTCTGGAGAATGCCCAATTGCAACAAGATAAGCGGGCTCAATAGGTATAAACATTAAAACATAGTCTAATGACGTTACACCTGGTAGTTTATGATAATCTTTTACACTCAATCCTTTAATATGCGTTTTAATTGAGTTCACATGCGCATAAAGCGCTTGTTTACGTTCATTATCATTATCACTACTAAAATACTTTTCATATGCCACCAGCGACATTTTAGCGTCGATAATAACATCTCTACCATGAGGTAGATGCACAATCACATCAGGCTGATAACGACTACCATTTTCATGACGAATACTTACCTGTGTTTCAAACTCATGGCCTTCACGTAATCCTGAAGACTCTAATATACGCGCAAGTACCGTTTCGCCCCAGTTACCTTGAACTTTATTATCCCCTTTTAGGGCATTGGTTAAATTAACGGCTTCTTGTGCCATTTTTACATTCAATTGTTGGAGCTGACGAATTTCATGAACCAAGGTATGTCGCTCTCTGGCTTCTTGCCCAAAACCATCTTGAACTTGTCGCCGAAAGCTTTCGAGTTGTTCACGAAATGGTGAAAGTAAATGTGTTAATCCTTGGCGATTTAATTCTTCGGCTTTACGCCCACTCTGTTCGAAAATACGATTAGCTAAATTCTCAAACTGTGTTGCAAGTCGTTGCTCACTATTAATTAATAATCGCTGTTTTTCTTCTGCAGATAACCGACTTTCTTCCCAACGTGTTGTCACTTCTCTTAATTCAGCTTCCTGAGAAGTTATAATTTCTCTTTGAGAACGTAGTTCTTGCTCAAGCTGTTCTATATGTTGTTGTAGAGAGGGAATAATCGCCGCTTTTTCTTGTGCAATAGCAAGCTGTGTATGATTTTCACGTAGCATCGCTTCTTTATCAGATAAACGTTGTTGGATAGACCACCAAACCAGCGCGCCACCAACAAGTACGCCACCTAATAAACCAATGATCCCATATAACAACTGAATATCCACTAAAGTGACCTTTTTACTTTCCAGCGGGCTACGTTAAAACGCATAGGCAATATTGTCTAGTAACAATTTACATCATGACTTGATTTGCGATAAAGGACGCAGTTATCCCATCCATTTCGCAAGCCATTGCAAACCAAAAGCACCGGGCGCCAAAATACCAAATGCCCAAATCATGGCTGATGTTAAATTAGCAATTTGAAAATAACGTTGTGGCATCGCACAAATACCGGCCACTAACGGGACAATTGCACGGAAAGGACCAAAAAATCGTCCAATAAACACGCCCCAAATTCCCCAACGATTAAAGAATTGATGACCTCTAACTAATGTTTGTGGCGAACGTGAAATTGGCCACAAATTTTTCACACCCTCTTTATAGTGAAACCCTATCCAGTACGAGATCCAATCACCAAAGAAAGCGCCTAACGCAGCAGCAAGCCAAATCGGCCAGAAAAACAGACCACTCTCACCAATTAAGGCACCTAATCCCAATAAAATAACCGTGGCTGGGATCAGCAAAGAGATAAACGCGAGTGATTCACCAAAAGCAAGAAAGAACACGATCGGAATAGCCCAGATTTCGTGCTCTTTTACAAAGAGAGTGATGGTATGAATAATGTCTTGTACTGTCAAAATAGAGACCTTAAATTCGGTTAACCTAAGTAAAATAAAAGACTTTGATTAACCGAATATAAATCACTTTATTATTCAAGAAAATAATTTTGTAAGGCATCTCGGCTAGAAGCATCTAAACCGATATCTTTTTCTAGCCACGTATCCACATTACCGTAATGCTGATTAATACTCGCCAATGCTGTTTGCAGAAACTCTTCTTGTACTGAATAAACATAGGCAAATTTATCAACAATGGTATCACTCATTGTTTTGGCATGTTCTTCTAAAAGATAAGCGCGATAAGGGGCTAATGTTTCATTGGTAAGCAGATAATCTTCCATCACCATATCTAAAGATGCACCAAGCGCAAATAGCACTAAAGCAGAACCAACACCTGTTCTGTCTTTACCTACCGCACAGTGTTGCACAATCCCCCCTTTATCTGGTTGCTTTAATAACATAGCTAATTGTTTATAGGCAGGATTATTAATAGGTAATAATCTATATAACTGAAACATAAAGGCTTTTGCATCAAATTGCTCAAGTATTTCAGGTGTCAGTTTTTCAAGGTTTGCAGAAACTTCTTTAGATAGTGGGTTTGCAGGGGCATGATAATATTGCGCACCGTCCCAGACACGGTCTGGTTTATCAACGATTTCGCCAGTATCACGATAATCAATGATTTGAAAAAGATTTTTATCAATGAGCAGAGATTGGTCTGTATTGGTTAATCGATCAAGTGAACCAGAGCGAAAGAGCATTCCAGGTTTAATAATACCACCGTTACTCAATTTTTTACCGCCTAAATCACGAAAGTTAATTCCGCCGACTAAAGGCAACACAGAAGGATGTGCTTGTAAGATATCAGTCATAATGCCTCTTCTCATTGTTGTATTGTTAAGACTTCAAAGACCTTAACAGAAATCAGCGACTGTTAACACATTGACTTGATGAATTACCATACAAAAAAGCCCTTAATACCAAGGTATTAAAGGCTTTTATATTTGATTAAAAAAAACTTATTTCATTAAAATACGCGCGGCTTCAATAACGATACCTAACGCATTATTTTCAGTTTTCTTCAGTAATTCTGCATCTGGGATCTCTTGCTGAGTACGGTTTACGATAACACCTGCAACCATACCCGCACGTAAACCTTGGCTTGCACACATTGTCAATAATGTGGCTGACTCCATTTCATAGTTCATTACGCCCATTTCTTGCCACTCTTTCATCGAGCCTTTGAAACGGCGAACAACGCGACCAGTATAGGTGTCGTAACGTTCTTGCCCTGGGTAGAATGTATCGGAAGATGCAGTAACCCCTACGTGTACAGTTGAGCCATTGTCTTTAGCGGCTTTGTACAGTGCGTTCATACATTCAAAATCAGAAACCGCAGGGAATTCCATTGGTGCGAAATGTAAACTTGCGCCATCTAAACGAACCGCAGCAGTCGTCACAAGAATATCACCTACATTGATATGCTCTTGAATTGCACCCGTTGTACCAATACGCAAGAAAGTGCGAATACCTAACTGTGCTAATTCTTCAACCGCGATAGAGGTAGATGGGCCACCAATACCTGTTGAGCAAACAATGACAGCTTTGCCATCAATTTCACCACGCCATGACGTGTATTCACGTAAAGAAGCCAGATGAACTGGGTTATCCATTAATTTTGCAATTTTTTCAACACGCTTAGGATCACCTGGAACAATTGCTAAAGTGGCACCCTGTAGGTCATTTTTGGTTAAACCTAAGTGAAATACATCAGACATATCGGACTCCTCAATGGGACAAAACCAATGATCATTAAATTAAAAGTTACTGTATCAGTTTTCCAGACCTTTTTAGTGATCATAATCACTCACAAGGCACCAAAAAAAGTAACAATTTCATAAAAATGTGACAGTTATCACAAACAGGAATATCGAATAGCTACACTGTGGCAACATTCTCGGTATCGTGACTGGAGTAATAAAATCCTTCTTTCTCTTCTTACTTAGTCGGATAAATATCACTTGAGTATAGATGAAAATAATGACTTCACGTACACTACTCGCCTTTAAAATTAACATCTCAGTATAACGTAATACTACGTTAATAGTTATCGGAGCAAGCATGAGCTTATTTAACCAAATCGCAAGCCTGTTGGGTGGTGAGAAAATTAATCAATTCAAAACAGTACTCGAATGGGTAGAAACCCAAGGGGGAATTGAAGGCTTGGTTAAACAGTTTAACAGTGCGGGATTAAGCGATTTGATCCAATCTTGGATTGGCACAGGCAGTAATTTACCCATTAATGCAGAGCAGATCGTACAGGTTTTTTCATCCCCAGTGATTAATGAATTGGCTGCAAAGATAAATATGAATACCGCCGAAGCCTCTGATATGGCAGCACATTATTTGCCAAAATTGGTTGATAAACTCACCCCTGAAGGTGTTATTCCCAAAGAGTTAGATTTAATGAGTGCCGGTATGGATATGCTTAAAGCAAAAATCTTTGGTGGCTAATCAATAGATTGATCGATGGCTAGGGCTCTATTGTATCTTATTCAATCAAGCGCAATAGCCATCTTTATCGCTATAATCAATGACCTAATCACCGCATTAAAGCGTAATTAGAGAATACCTTCCTCAATCAATGCCTCATGAAAACGTTGTTTTTCTTCTTCTGTTGCTTGAATTCGCGCTAAAGGAACATCTAATACATAAGGAATACTTTGTTGGGGCTCATACACCGCCAAAACATAAGTTTTACCTTCCATTTCTAATGTAATTGGTGGCGTTTTCTTATTACCTGAATAAGTAATTGAAGTCTCTTTTCCGGCAACATTCGTTTTATAGGTAGCAATAAATTGTTTATTACTGACAACAACTTTAGCGGGAATTGCCGTTAATTTTAAAGGCTTGGTTCCTACCGAAAGCAATGCTTTTTTAACTTTATTGCTGATCATTTGACGATAAATAAAAAAGAACACACAAAAAGCAAATAATGCAGTAAAAACGAAATGCACTAATCAGGCGTAACCAAATATTATCAATTGCCACATCAACGGTCATTTTAGTCAGATCGTTTCCATCCGCGACGGGTTCAACCAATATATCTTTATTGCCAAAATCAAGAAAAGTAAAATTACGTGAAACCTCGTTACCCTCATACCGTAAGTCAACACTACAATTAGTTAAAATAAAGAGTTTTGAACGACAAGAGCCATCAACATCGGCATTAATAAACACTGGATTTTTACTAATTTGATAATCATAAACAACATTAGGAATTTGATAAGCACTAAATACTGTCATCCCTAACATGACAATCACTAAAAATAATGTACGGAATAAACCACCATCCCCTTTTAATGGAGATAATGTTAAGGCTCGAGTAGGAAATGCATTTAATATTTTTTCTGACAGGTGAATACCATTTTGCACAATATCTATATCCATAAAATTAAGTTTTGTGCAGTATAACAATATTAAAAAATATCAATAATAAGATTATCTCTTATTTTTATTTACCTATTAATAATCATTTTTGATTAATAAGAAAAAAAATAGCCTATTATATTGATAACATCAAAATAACAGGCTACTAAAATATATTATTTAAATATTATTATACGTTTTGACGTAAATATTTAGCTGCTTCAACCATATTCGCTAATGCAGCACGTGTTTCAGTCCAACCTCGTGTTTTTAATCCACAATCTGGATTCACCCATAAACGCGCCGCAGGAATTCGAGATTGTGCTTTTCTTAATAAACCGACGATCCATTCCACATTGGGTACATTAGGTGAGTGAATATCATAAACACCAGGTCCAATTTCATTAGGATAATCAAAGTGTTCGAAAGCCTCTAAAAGCTCCATATCTGAACGCGAAGTTTCAATAGTAATAACATCTGCATCCAATGCTGCAATAGAATCCATAATGTCATTAAACTCGCAATAACACATATGCGTGTGGATTTGTGTTTCATCATCGGCAATAGCAGCACTTAATTTAAAGGCATCGACTGCCCAATCAAGGTAAGCCTGCCATTCATTACGACGCAGTGGTAATCCTTCACGTAATGCGGGTTCGTCAATTTGAATAATACCAATACCTGCTTTTTGTAAATCATCCACTTCATCACGCAGTGCTAACGCAATCTGTTTTGCAATCGTCTCACGCGTGACATCTTCACGAGGGAACGACCAACATAAAATTGTCACAGGTCCTGTTAACATACCTTTGACTGGCTTATCTGTTAACGACTGCGCGTAAGTTGCCCAATCCACGGTAATAGGGGCTGGGCGACTAATGTCACCGATAATTACTGGTGGTTTTACACAACGTGAGCCATAACTTTGTACCCAGCCATTTTGTGTAAACACATACCCATCAAAATGCTCACCAAAATACTCCACCATGTCATTACGTTCTGCTTCGCCATGGACTAATACATCAAGACCTAGGTTTTCTTGCTCCAATATTGCTTGCTTAATATGTTCACTGATATTTGTGCGATAGGCAGCGGTATCGATACGCCCTTTCTTAAAATCTAAACGGACAGTACGAATTTCTGTTGTTTGTGGGAATGAGCCGATCGTAGTCGTTGGCCATAATGGCAGATTAAACCGAGTACGTTGTACTTCTGCGCGTTGAGTATAAGGTGAATTTCTTTCACAGTCTTGCGCTTCAATTGCCTGTAAACGAGCTTCAACTGCGGCATTATGTACACGAGTAGAGTGCTGACGTTGACGAATTGGCGCACTGTACTGTGTTAATTGTTCATCATACTCACCGTCTTGGGCATTCAATGCCTTAGCTAACAAAGCCACTTCTTCACATTTTTGCACTGCAAAAGCAAACCAGCTTTTGACTTCCTCATCAAGTTTCGTCTCTGCATTTAAATCAATTGGGCTATGCAGTAATGAACAGGAAGTTCCGATCCACAAAGGACGTTTATCTTTTAACGTGAGCACTTGCTGATAACGTGCACTTAAATCTGCTTTCCAAACATTTCGACCATTAATGGCACCTAATGACAGCACCCAATCTTTGGGTAATGTTTGGTGTAAGTGCTGCAAATCATCTTGACCAGCAGAAATATCAACATGAAGCCCGTTAACAGGTAAGCATTTAATAATATCGAGATGATGAGAAATCCCATCAAAATAGGTCGTCAGCAGTAATTTAACTTGTCCCGTTAATGCTTGATAAGCTGTTTGATACGCATTTTGCCATTCAACAGGTAAATCCAGAACCAATGCAGGCTCATCGATTTGCACCCATTCAATACCTCTTTCTTTTAATGCTGCAATAACTTGTTGATAGATAGGTAAAATATCTTTTAGAAGCGTTAATCTATCAAACTCAGGACCTTTTACTTTACCTAGCCACAAGTAAGTTACTGGACCCAGTAAAACCGGTTTTATTTTATGACCTAGCGCTAATGCTTCATCAACTTCTTCTAGTAGCGCTTTCCATGCAAAGGTAAATGACTGTCCTTGTTGAAATTCAGGCACGATATAGTGATAGTTCGTATTAAACCATTTCGTCATTTCAGATGCGGCGACTGATTTACCTGACGGCGCTCTACCACGCGCAACTCTGAATAGAGTATCAAGATCAAGTGAACCCTCTTCATTACGGTGACGAGGCGGTACGTTACCTAACAGTAAGCTTGTTCCTAACACTTGGTCATACCAAGCAAAATCACCGACGGGTAATAATTCAACACCCGCATCTGCTTGTTGTTGCCAATGGCGAGCACGAAGTGTTTTACCCACAGCCACTAATTCTTCCTGTGAAATCTTACCTGCCCAATAGTTTTCTTGCGCCTTTTTTAGCTCTCTATCTAAGCCAATACGAGGGAAACCGAGTGTGTGATTGCGAATTGTCATCATTAAAATCCTATTTTTAGCCGTCTAGATGTTTACACATCCATAATCTACAGGTAGTGTATAAATCACAAGCGCAAATTTTTCATCAACAACGTGAAGGTTTCTCATGATAGAAATAAAACATTTAAAAACGATCTTAGCTTTGAAGCACACAGGCTCGCTTGCTAACGCCGCAAATCAATTACATCAGACGCAATCTGCTCTTTCACATCAATTTAGTGAATTAGAACATCGCCTTGGTTATCGAATTTTTGTGCGTAAAAGTCAGCCCCTGCGCTTTACTTCACAAGGAGAAATCCTTGTAAAATTAGCAGAGGAAGTATTGCCTATCGTTCGTAGAGCCATTGAAGCGTGTAATGAGCCGGGTAATTCAAATTTAAATATCGCTATTGAGTGCCATAGTTGTATTCAATGGTTAACCCCTGCCTTACAGCTATATCGTCAAACATGGCCTGAAGTGACTGTTGATTTTCATTCGGGTGTTACGTTCGATCCACAACCTGCATTATTACAACGTGAATTAGATGTCGTACTCACCTCAGATATCTTAGATGACGCGCGTTTGCACTACACCCCGTTATTTGACTATGAAGTGAAATTAGTTTTATCGCCAGAGCATCCTCTTGCCAATCGCTTACATATTCAGCCACAGGATTTAATTGCAGAAACCTTATTTATTTATCCCGTACAAAGAGAGCGCTTTGATGTATGGCGTCATTTCTTACAACCTGCGGGGATCACTCCTCATTTTAAACATGTCGATAACACATTGTTGCTAATTCAAATGGTTGCTGCTGGTATGGGGATTGCTGCATTACCTCATTGGGCGGTTGAGAATTTTGAAAAACAAGGATTAGTTGTGACAAAAACATTAGGTGAGGGATTATGGAGCCGGTTATATGCAGCTAACCGCAGTGGAGAGCAACATCAACCAGCAATTCGAGAGTTTATTCGTTTATCAGGCCAACATGCTGTTAACAATCTTCCTTTTGTAAAGCAGGTCGGCGTATCCAGCGTCGGTGGATCCAAAGTGATGCAACAATCAGGCTTGCGCCTATGATGAAACTTGGCCAATTTGGATGTTGCTGCCAAATAGAAAAATTCACTAATAACCCCGCTGGAACCATCATGTTATTCATAATCGCTAAGGTTCCAGCATCAACTTGTGTGGCACCATAGTTCCACATGAAATACCCTATTCCAGAAGCGCCAATTCCTAACCAGAATAAAACACCCCATTGTAGCGATGTCGTTGGTATTTTCTGCCAATCGGCAAAACACAATGCGCCAATCAGCGAAACGGCAACAGCACCAAGATAAAACCAAGAGAATGCATGATGTTGTGGGATAGGATGCACTTCCATTAATCGTTTATAACCCACCTGCCCCATAGCAAAGAACATATTAGCCAATTGTACTAATAATAATCCATACCAAAAATCATCACTTAAATGGTCATAACGAATAATCGCAGCCCCTAACACGGCTAATAATGAACTAAAGGCATAACCCCAACGTAACCTTTGACGTTCTAATAAATCATAAATTAACGTGACGTAAAGTGGTGTTAATACCGTAAATAATAAAAACTCTGCGACGGTTAAATAGTTATAAGCATGGAAGACAAACAGATACATAATACCGAGTTGGCAAGCCCCCACCAGCATATAAAGCACAATGACCCTAAAGCGAATGCCTTTCCAACGTAAAAAGGGTAAAAAAACCAACGCGGCCAAAGAAACGCGGATCAAAACAGAAAGCCAGCTATCAACCTGACCCGCGAGATACTCGCCAATCAGGCTAAAAGAGGCTGCCCATAACAGTGTTGTAATAACGAGCAGCCACATAATTAACTATCTTTCTCTACTAATAACGCTTCCATTAAATCCAATTCATGTAGCAATAATTGGAGCGTTTCATTACTGATTTTTCGCGTCGCTCTTAGATGGTAAAGTTCACCACGCTCAGCGCGTAGTGCTGTTAAACGAAAACGCCTTTCGAGATCTTCTTCTAACGCGTTATGGATCATTTCATCTTGATCTGCGGTACGGCGTCTTAAATACCCCGTGACACGCGAAGCAACTTCATTAATTTCTTCCGCATCTAACTGCTCTTCAGTACTTGCAGCTAAGCGCTCTTCCATTTTATTCAGACTCACAATTGCCACTTCTGCCATCACTTTACGTGCATAGCGAACTTCATTTTTATCGGCTTCTTTGTCAGTTGCCTTCACACCTTTTAATAGGAAAGGAAGTGAAATAATCCCCACTAAAATCGACAATAAAATAACACCAGCTGCAATAAAGATAATTTGATAACGCCCTGGGAAAGTACTGCCATCAGTTAAAAAGAGTGGAATAGAAAGCGCACCGGCAAGCGTGATAGCACCACGAACACCAGCGAATGACGATAACCACAATTCACGCGTTGTATAATTAGCGAAATCAAGAGGATGCTTTTTCATAAAGATCCGACTCATTTTCTTCATTAGCCATAACCACGTAAATCGCAAGAGCAACAGTGCAAAGTAGATAACGAAAACTGCCGCAAACAACATCCAGACTTCAACTTCAGGGTCGAGATCGGCTTGAATAACAGAGCTTGTCCAAATAATAGGAAGTTGCAAGCCAAGCATAATAAAGACAAGACCATTAAAGACAAACTCAAGCATTGACCACACGCTATCAGCACGTAAACGCATCGCAAGAGGTGCATTTCTGATAACACCTGATTTACTGATAGTCATACCCGCAGCAACCGCCGCTAAAAATGCCTGAAAAGCCAATATGTTCTGCAATAAGATAAGAAGCAAAAGGCAGCAGCAACATAAAGACGATTTGTGTCGCTGGATCGTCTCCGCTCCAACGACTCATCAACCGTAAAGATTTACTGTAAACTAAGGTGACACCGATACCTGCCAGTAATCCTCCAACAGCGACTTTGAAGAATTCAAGGGTTGCACCACCAACAGTAAACACCATCGTTCCCATTGCCACAGCAACCGCAAATTTCAAGGCAACTAGACCCGATGCATCATTCATTAAGGCTTCACCCTCTAAGATACCCATTATTCGCTTAGGTATTCGCCCTTTACCAACAATAGATGAGAGCGCAACCGCATCTGTTGGCGAAAGTACGGCTGCCAATGCGAATGCTGAAATAAGAGGGATACTTGGCATCATCCAATAAATTAGATAACCGATGCCAACAACTGTCACCATAACTAAAACAAGCACAAGAATAAAAATCTCACGCCCATTTTGGATAAATTCTCGTGTCGGTGTTTTCCAACCATCAACAAAAAGTAAAGGCGGGATCAATAGAACGAGGAACAATTCAGGATCAAAAGTGACATGTAAACCAAACTGAGGCCATGCCAATAAAGCCCCTATCACGATCTGTATTAATGGTAACGGAACACGAAAGGGAATTAACTTTGTGATAACTCCCGAAACTGAAACCACCAGTATTAAAATTAAAATAGTAAAGAAAATTTCCATGTTACCCTTACATGCCTATTTTTATCCTGAAAACCTGCCATCTTTCCCTTATAAAAGGAAAATCTACCCAATGATAAAAGAAATTTATTATGTTAAATTCGCGCATCATACCTTTCTTTATCTATGCATCTATGCTTATTTTAAACAGATCCCACACAGACTCTGTGAGAATATTTAAAAATTAAGATTAATCGTATCTAACATCGCACATTGTACGCAATTTATTACTCTTTATTTATTAACGGCTTAATTATAGAAAGC
>NZ_MIIZ01000566.1:0-8076 GCF_001743005.1 Shigella sp. FC1967
GTATGATAAGAGATATTAATATGACAAGAATATGATCATTTTCTTAAATTAAGAGAACTTTTTTATGAATTTGTTTTTCCAAAATAGCCTCGCTTTTCCCAGTATTATTTTTAGTGCATTACTTATTATTATCTCTTTTTTATTGGCTTTGTGCTGCTTTTTGGATTATTAGATATTGATTTTATTTAATATTTGATAGTGAATTGGATATTGATGCAACAGGTTTCGCCGGTTGGTTAACAAAATTAGGATTAGCAGGAATCCCTGTCACTATCATTTTAACCTTTTTTACTCTTATTGGCTGGTTTATCAGTTATTTTACTAACTATTGGATTATCAGCACGATTGAAACCAATTTCATTTACTATTTAGCGGGCTTTGTTGCTTTAATTATTATCTCTTTTATTTCTCTTAATCTTACTGCGGTATGTTTAAAACCCATTCGTAAAAAAGCTCATATCGCGTAATAAGCCTAAATCAGTACACCAATTGATAGGGAAATTAGCCATAGTACGATCAGCGAATGTAACGGAAGACAAAGGTGAAGCGGTTTTAGAAGATGGGGGAGCAGGTTTAATTTTACAAATTAGAGCACCAGAACACGCAAACATTAAACGAGGTGATAGCGTCGTTATTATTAGTTATGACGCGCTCACTCACAGTTATCAAGTCGTAACGGAAGATGAGTTTCATCATTAATACATATTCGATGAGATCTCATTTAGTTAGCAGACAAAAATATTAAAAAATGACGGTATCGTCTGAACCTATGGAGAAAAAAGTATGGATTTGGCTTTCGTTATGCCTTTCTTAACTGTCGTTGGTTTCGCAATTCTAATTATTTTAGGATTATTTGGATTATTCAAGGCGTTCTATATTAAGGTGCCTCAAGGCACAGCCTTAATTGTCAACGACATGACCTCACAACCTAAAGTCCATTTTACGGGTGCATTGGTTTATCCTGTTATCTATAAAAAAGAGTTTATGCGTATTTCTCTTTTAACGTTAGAAGTCGACCGTCGTGGTAAAGATGGTCTGATTTGCCAGGATAACTTACGTGCAGATATCACGGTTGCTTTTTATCTACGTGTTAATGAAACCACTGAAGACGTACTGAAAGTCGCAAAAGCTATTGGTGTTGATAGAGCGTCAGATCATCAAGCCGTCAGTACCCTATTTAGTGCTAAATTTTCAGAAGCATTGAAAACAGTAGGTAAACAGTTTGAACTGTCTAAACTTTTTGAAGACCGACAGAATTTTCCGTGATCGCATCGTTGATGTGATTGGAAAAGATCTAAATGGTTATGCATTAGAAGACGTTGCTATCGACTATTTAGAACAAACACCGAAGTCAGCACTTGATCCTAATAATATTTTTGACTCCGAAGGTATCCGTAAAATCACGGAAATCACCGCTATTCATAATATTGAAACCAACCAAAAAGAGCGCGATCAAGAGCTCGCTATTCAAAAGAAAAATGTTGAAACTCGCGAAGCCAGCCTTGCTTTAGAACGTCAACAAGCCGATGCGGAAGCACGCCAAAAACGAGAAATCGACAACATTCGCGCTCGTGAAATGTCAGAAACGCTACGAGTTCAAGAAGAAGAGCGTCTTAAAGCCGAACAAGCACGTATTCAGACTCAACAAGAAATTGAGATCCGTGAAGAAAACCGAATGCGTGAAGTGGAAGTTGCACAACAAAATCGCACTCGCGCAGTTACTATTGAACAAGAGCGTGTTAATCGTGCACGTGAGTTAGAAATTGTTGCTCGTGAACGTGAAGTTGAGTTACAACGCATTGAGAAAGAAAAAGCGTTAGAAGAAGAACGTAAAAACATCTCAAATGTTATCCGTGAACGTGTTGCCGTAGAAAAAACGGTTGCTCAAGAAGAAGAACGTATTAAAGAAGTACGCGAAGTTTCAGAAGCAGAGCGTATGCGCCAAGTGACAGTGATTAATGCACAAGCTGAAGCGGAAGAATCTTTAGTTCGCCAAGTGAAAAGAGCTGAAGCCGATGAGTCTAGTGCTAAGCATAAAGCTGAAGAAATCAGCACGATGGCGAAAGCTGAGTTAGAAGCCTCAGTAAAACAAGCAGAAGCGAAAAAACGTTTAGCTGAAGGTATTGAAGCTGAACACGCAGCATTAGGACTTGCTGAAGCTCGTGTACGTCAAGCAACTGCAGAAGCTGAAGAGAAAGAAGGCTTGGTACTTGCAAATGTCACCGCTGAAAAATTATTAGCGGAAGCGAGAGGCATGAAAGAAAAAGGCTTAACTGAAGCACAAGTGATGGAAGCTAAAGCACTCGCTCAGCAGCAACAAGGTCTTGCAGAAGCCAAAATTTTAGAAGAAAAATTAGCCGCTCAAGCACGTGGTGAAGAACAACAAGCCAATGCAAAAGAAAAACTAGGTTTAGCTGATGCTAAGATCCTCGAAGAGAAACTTGCGGCTCAAGCGCGTGGTGAAGGTCAATTAGGTTCAGCACAAGCGGAAGTTATTCGCCAACGCTTGAAAGCAGAAGCAGATGGTTTAACTGATAAATTTAAATCTATGGATCACCTTAGCGATACAGCTCGTTCGCACGAAGAATTCCGTATGCGTCTTGAAAAACAATTCGAGCAAGCTATGGCATCCATTGAAGCCAATAAAGAAATTGCACGCGAACAAGCTGATGTATTGGCAGCTGCGCTAAGCAAAACCAATATTGAAATTGTGGGCGGTGATGGCAACTTCTTTAATACCTTCTCTAAAGCACTCAGCTTAGGTAAAGCCGTTGACGGTTTTATGGATAAAAGCAGTTTTGCCAAAGAGAACGTTGAAAAACTGATTAACCGTACTCAACAAGATAAAAAACTTGATATTACTTCTTTACTAAAAAACCCTGAAGTTCAAGATTTAATTAATGGATTTATGGCGACAAAAGGCGCCAATCAGCTAATTAAAGATGTGACAACTAAATCAGACTCCCCTAAAGAAGAATAATTTCATTTAAAGGAGATGAAAAGACATCGTGTTTATCTCTTTGTCTTTTCTTTTGTTTTTATCGTTTAAGCCAAGGAAATCCGTTATACCATGTCTGAAATTTTGGATACGAATCGCGAGCAAGAAATACTCGATAGCGCCGTTGCACAAGGTGGTGCGTATGAAATTTTACGCAAACGCCTCACAGAGCAAGGTCAACAACTTCATCAAAAAGCCGCTAAGCTAAATCAGCATCGCTTAGATGAATTTGGTCAAAGCCAAATGGATATTATTGGTCGTATTCGGATCCGTACTGAAAATAACTGCCAAGCCAGAGATATTGTTCGTGTAGGTGAGTGGTTACTATTTGGTTATAACGTTTTCCTTGGATTAAAACGTGAAATACATCTTGAAGATGTTTTCTCTCTTTATCGTTTAATTGAAAATGAGGGTGAATTTGATGTTGAGGCTGTCCCTTATGAAAATACGTTTTTAAACGATAATCGCTTTATTCAAGATTTTACTGAGCTTTATACTTACTATAAAAACACACAACTATTACAGCTAGTTGAGCGTGACGGAAAATTACTTGCTAGCTTCCAAATTGGTGAGCGCATTACGGATGTGCGTGTTTTTCGTTGGGCGATCTCAAGTGATAAACAGCGTATTGAATATATTGATAATCGTGGTGAACGCGATATCGCGCTTCCTCCTGCATATGATTTTGAATGGACAAAAACCCAACGTGAAGATACGGTCAATGGTCGTTTTCCTCATATCAATATTCTTGATACCGTTTTTGTCGAGACAACCGGCGGTGATTTAACGGTTAAATGTGAAAATAATACTGAAGATGGTTTAGGTATTTATCGTGAAGCCGTATTAGATAAAAACCAATCTCTCGATGATGCTCAAATTGAATATGCTCAAACCGGCAGTTTAATTCTGTTAAAAGTCTTACCGTATCGAGAAGAGAATTGGCGTTATTTGGTCTACAACATGTTGACGCAAACTGTACAACGCATTGATGCGATTGGGCAAGCTTGTGTCCAATTACCTGAAGATCATGGCATTATTTTCCCTGGTGGCTATTACTTGCAAAATGGCGAATACAAAACCTTTGATCAACCGATGGAAGGGATGTATTTCCGCCGTCTACGCCGTTCACCTAATGGTGAAGACGTGTTATATGTTTTCTACTCCCCTTCACAAGGTCGCCTCGCACTTTTCAATTACAATATGATTGAGCGCAAACTTGCTGTACCTTTAGTCGGGCATGGCTATGCGATGTTAGAAGACGGGAAAATGGTACTGTTTGAAGGTGAAGGCGAAGAAGCAACGCGTGTTCATCCGATGCAAGTTTGGCAAACACCTTTCTATTCTGAAGAATTTGCTGATAAACAACCACCTCGTAATGGTTTCTATGGAAGAATTGGTAACGCAGATTTAGTACGAGGTATTTCCGAAATTTTACATGTTGCAAAAGAGATTGAAGGTAACCAAATTTCTATTGCTCGTTATGAGCAACTTAGCTCACAACCTAAAAATTTGCTCGATCTCTATTATTGGTTTAACGATGAACACTGTTTAGGGATTGGAAAACTACTCAAAGATATCGCTCAAACCAGCGAATTAGTCCTCGATGAATATGAAAAAGTAGAAAGTATTCGTCAGCAATCTACTAAATCCATGCTTGAAGCGGTTAATCGCCAAAAATCACTACTGGCTTTAACTCTGCCTGATAGTTGGACTGATATACAACAATTTGTTGATAGCTTAAATTCACTGAATGCCCATCGTGGACATCTTATTTCCTTACGTGAATTCCGTTATATGGATTTAACCAAGTTAAGTGCGATGGAAACGGAAATTACAGAGGCTCAACAACGTGTTTCTCAAGCTACGGCTCTTTTTCTGGCTAGTGATAAAGCATTACAACCATTTAAAGCTCAGCTTGTTACCTTTGAAAACCTCATTGAGAAAGCACAAAACAGTGCGCAGTTAGATATCCCAATGAATGACATGGAAAAAATGTCTGCTGATTTGGATATGCTCTCTAACTTAATGGCATCTTTAACATTCCAAGATGTTACTCAACAAACGTATATTATTGATGCAATTTCACAGATTTATGCTCAACTAAACCAATCCCGCGCTCGACTACAACAAAAACGCAAATCACAAAATAGTGTCGAAAGTGTGGCACAATTTGGCGCCCAATTTCGCTTGTTTAGCCAAGGGATCACCAATGCATTATCCCTTGCAACCGATCCTGAACGTTGTGACGACCAGCTTTCTCGCTTATTGCTTCAATTAGAAGAGCTCGAAAGCCAATTTAGTCATCATGATGAATTTCTTGATGATATTCTCGCAAAGCGTGAAGAGTTAGTAGAAACCTTTGAGTCGCATAAACAAGTATTACTTGATGAGCGCCAACGTCGATCACAAAGCCTGCTGACTGCGGCAAATCGCTTACTAGAAAATCTACAACGCCGAACATCTCGCCTACAATCACAAGATGAGTTAAATGCCTTTTTCGCATCAGATCCCTTATCATTGAAAACACGAGAAATTATTGAAAAACTAAGAGAAATCAATGATAACGTCAAAGCTGATGATATTGATGCACGTCTAAAATCTTCTCGTGATCAGGCTATTCGAATTCTACGAGATAAAACTGATATTTTTGAAGACGGTGGCAATGTCATTAAATTAGGACCTCGTCACCGCTTTAGTGTTAATACACAAGAGCTTGATCTCACTATCTTGCCTAAAGAAGATAAGCTTTGGCTATACCTAACAGGAACTGATTATCAAGAGCCCATTGAAAATGCGGAGCTTGCGCAATTACAGCCTTATTGGAATGCGTCACTTGAGTCTGAATCAGACACGGTTTATCGTGCCGAATACCTTGCTTACTCCATTATTTATGCAGCAGCGAAACGTCAAGATGATCTTGATTACGAAACACTAAAAGAAGCGCTCACCATTCCTGAAAAGCTTGAAAAACTGGTGCGCGATTTTGCAACACCACGTTATAAAGAAGGCTATGAAAAAGGGATCCACGATCACGATGCGATCGCAATATTAAAAAAAACTGATCCCAATCGGGGAAAGCGCCGATCTTCTACGTTATAACCCGACTGCACGCGCAGTCGCCGCACTATTTTGGGAAACAAAACAAAATGAACAATATCCTGCTTTGTGGCCTGAACGGGCAAGAACAGCACTTAATATTCAGCAATTATTTCATACAGACGATGCATTAACCGATCTGCAAGCTGAAATTGAAGCGGACATACGCCTATTTCTTCATGATAATCCGATTGAGTGCGAACACTATATACCGATACAAGCCTCTGA
Organism: Shigella sp. FC1967; assembly: GCF_001743005.1. NCBI lineage: Bacteria > Pseudomonadati > Pseudomonadota > Gammaproteobacteria > Enterobacterales > Enterobacteriaceae > Shigella > Shigella sp. FC1967. The sequence goes on from NZ_MIIZ01000566.1 coordinate 6,323, forward strand.
ATATTTAAGCTTTGCTTTGGCAAGAACACCCATTGAATTGGTTTATAGCAAATACGCTAAAGAGCTAGTAATCGCACTGCAAAGTCGATTAGAAGAAGCACATATGTGGATAGACTTTAATCGTTCACAGCTAAACTTAGGTACACGATATGCACAGCGTTGGGCACTGATCCAAAATTGGCTACAAGGGTTATGCTCTCTCCCTAATTATGCCGATCTTACACCTTATATTCCGGGTGCTATCGCGATCATTATTTTAGATAAAGTCGCATCAGCACGTTATAGCGAAGCCGATTTATACTTTTCAGTCACGGGCTTATTAGGCTCTCACGCAACAATTGAAAACCAAACGTTATCACTCAGTTTAGATGATTATTTCAGTCGAATGCGCGGGCAAAGAAAGAACTTTATTCCTGCATTTCGACAGTACCTTACATTGCGACAAAAAATCGTCAATGATGAACGTGAACGTTTAAAATTGCATGAATTTAAAGCCAAGCCATTAAGCTCGTTTGTCCGTAATAAGCTGATTAATGATGTTTATTTACCGATTATTGGCGATAATATGGCAAAACAAATTGGTGCTTTAGGGGAAGGAAAACGCACCGATTTAATGGGACTATTATTAATGATCTCCCCGCCGGGCTACGGTAAAACCACATTAATGGAATATGCAGCAGCACGCTTAGGTCTCATTTTTATGAAGATCAATGGTCCTGCATTAGGGCATAACGTGCTATCACTCGATCCGGAACAAGCACCTAATGCAACAGCGAGACAAGAGCTTGAGAAACTCAACTTAGCGCTAGAAATGGGTAATAATGTGATGTTGTATGTGGATGATATTCAGCATACTCACCCTGAATTCTTACAAAAATTTATTTCACTCTGTGATGGAACAAGACGTATTGAAGGGGTATGGAAAGGAAAAACCAAAACCTATGATATGCGTGGTAAAAAATTCTGTGTCGTGATGGCGGGGAATCCTTATACCGAATCTGGAGAAGTCTTCCGCATTCCTGATATGCTGGCTAACCGTGCTGATATTTATAACTTAGGTGAAGTATTAGGCGGCATGGATGAAGCCTTTGCGCTGAGTTATATTGAAAATAGCCTAACCTCTAATGCTGTATTAGCACCACTTGCACTGCGTGATCTGAACGACCTCTATATTTTAGTTGATAAGGCGATGGGGAAATCTGTCTCTACCAACGCATTAAGTTATCCTTATTCTGATGCTGAAATTAATGAAATTGTGATGGTTCTTAAGCATTTAATTACCTTACGAAATGTTATTTTAAAAGTAAATCAGCAATATATTGCCAGTGCCGCTCAATCCGATAAATATCGCACAGAGCCTGCTTTTCGTTTGCAAGGCAGTTACCGCAATATGAATAAGTTAAGTGAGAAAGTGTCTGCGGTAATGAATGATGACGAAATTGAACGCTTGTTAGACGATCACTATCTTGGTGAAGCACAACTGCTCACTACGGGTGCCGAAGAAAACTTACTCAAACTCGCTGAACTGCGTGGAAAATTAACAGAGAAAGACACGATCCGTTGGGAACAAATCAAGAAAGACTTTATGCGTAATAAAGCATTAGGGGGTGATAATGCTGATATTGGCGACCGTGTTGTATCGCAGTTAGCCAACCTTGTTGAAAGTGTGCAAGGTCTACGCTAAAGATAGAAATAGCCCTTTTCAGCCCACTTATTTTAGTGGGCTGTGCTTATCGAGACTATTCTATAAATTA
>NZ_MIIZ01000567.1:0-8071 GCF_001743005.1 Shigella sp. FC1967
CACTTATTAACATCCGTTTGTTATAAAAGAATAATTTTTAATTATAATGAAAAAAATTCTTTCTATAAATCAATCAGTCACATAATCAAAAATATTTTCTCTCTACTTCTCCCTTTTATCTTTATTTAATTTAATCAGATTAAAATATAAACCAATAATAATCTCATTGATTATATTTTATACAAAAAATCAATTAAATGGCTTTATTTGAAAATAAATTAATGAATATTTTTTTCAATCTGGTATTAATCTTACTCACAGTGTGATCAACCTTTGAGAAGTCATTTCATCAATATATTAGTCTACTCGACTTGCTGATTACCTTCTTAAATTTGCAAACATCACTCCAAATGCGACAGATAATGTTACTGTTGTGTAACATTCTTCGTGAATGTGAGTAAATAACATCGTTGTTGAAAATAAATAATAATTAGGGGCATTACAGATATGGATAAACCCGCTCAAGTCGGTTTATTACAACAGCCTAAACCGTTCTTTATGATTTTCTTTGTAGAATTATGGGAACGTTTTGGTTACTACGGCGTACAAGGTATTCTTGCCGTTTATTTTGTTAGTAAATTAGGCTTCTCTCAAGAACAGGCTTTCATTACTTTTGGTGCTTTCTCTGCACTGGTTTATGGGCTTATTTCTATTGGTGGTTATGTTGGTGACCACTTATTAGGAACAAAACGAACCATTGTTTTAGGTGCGATTGTTTTGGCTATCGGTTATTTCATGACTGGTATGTCAATTATGTATCCTAATTTAATTTTCTACGCATTAGGAACTATCGCAGTGGGTAATGGTTTATTTAAAGCCAACCCTGCCAGCTTATTAGCAAAATGTTATCCACCTAAAGACCCTCGTCTTGATGGCGCATTTACGCTATTTTATATGTCGATTAATATCGGCTCATTAATTTCTTTATCTATCGCCCCTGTACTTGCAGAACGTTACGGATATGCACTGACTTATAATATCTGCGGTATTGGCTTGATCATGGCGTTATTAGTTTATTTATTCTGCCGTAAAATGGTTGCCAATATTGGTTCTGAACCAGACCATTTACCAATGAACTTTAGTAAGCTGTTATTAGTTATTGTTGGCTCAATTGTGATGGTATTTATTTGTGCATGGTTACTGCACAACGTGATGATTGCAAATATCGTCTTAGTCAGTCTGTCTATTATTGTTGTCTTCATTTATTTCCGTGAAGCGTTTAAACAAAAAGACAGAGTTGCTCGTAATAAAATGTATGTTGCATTTGTTCTGATGTTAGAAGCTGTTATTTTCTATATTCTGTATGCTCAGATGCCAACTTCACTGAATTTCTTTGCTATTCATAACGTTCATCACACGCTTTTAGGCTTTGAGATTAACCCTGTCAGCTTCCAAGCACTCAACCCCTTCTGGATCATTGTTGCTAGCCCAATCCTTGCTATCGCTTACAGTTATTTTGGTGCGAAAGGTAAAGATTTATCCATGCCAGCAAAATTTACTGCGGGTATGCTCCTGTGCTCATTAGGATTCCTTACCGCGGCAGCATCAGGTATGTGGTTTGCCGATGCTCAAGGCTTAACATCACCTTGGTTTATCGTTCTAGTTTACTTATTCCAGAGCTTAGGTGAACTGATGATCAGTGCGTTAGGTTTAGCAATGGTTGCAGCGTTCGTACCACAATACATGATGGGATTTATTTTAGGTATGTGGTTCTTAACACAAGCGACCGCTTATCTATTAGGCGGTTATGTAGCGACTTTCACAGCCGCACCAGAAGGTATTACAGATCCACTACAAACATTACCTATTTATACTGATGTATTTGGTAAAATTGGTATTGTGACCTTAATTGTAGGTATCGTTATGTGGGCAACCGTACCTTTATTAAATCGTATGATGAAAGAAAAAAACAAAGACGGTAAAGTCACAGGTTAATCTTCTCATCACTATATTGCTTGCTGTAAGCGTCTATTCATGAATAGGCGCTTTTTTATCGCTGTATTATCTCAAAAATCGCATTTCATATTAGTGAGTATTGCTAATAGTGGCTAAAGCCATAATAAAAAACCCGCCAAATAAGCGGGTTTAGTTTAATCATCAAGAATGATCTAATTACAATACATCAACTGAATTCAGCTCTTTAAATGCTTGTTCTAAACGAACAACCATTGATACTTGTGCGTGACGTAACCAGTTACGTGGGTCGTAATATTTCTTGTTAGGTTTATCAGCCCCTTCTGGGTTACCTAACTGGCCTTGCAGATAACCTTCGTTCTTTTTGTAGAACTGTAAGATACCATCCCAAGTCGCCCACTGAGTATCAGTATCGATATTCATTTTGATAACGCCATAGTCAACAGCTTCTTTGATTTCAGCAGCAGAAGAACCAGAACCACCGTGGAAAACGAAATCTAAGCTATTGTGTGGCAGATTGAATTTCTCAGATACGTAGTCTTGTGAGTTACGTAGAATTTTTGGTGTTAACTGAACATTACCTGGTTTATAAACACCATGTACGTTACCGAAAGAAGCCGCGATAGTGAAACGAGGACTTACCGCACTCAGTTTTTCGTAGGCATAAGCAACGTCTTCTGGTTGAGTATAAAGCGCAGAGCTGTCCATACCGGTGTTATCAACGCCGTCTTCTTCACCACCCGTACAGCCTAATTCGATTTCTAAAGTCATATCGATTTTAGCCATACGCGCTAAATATTTAGCACAGATTTCGATGTTTTCTTCTAATGACTCTTCAGATAAGTCAATCATGTGAGAAGAGAACAGTGGTTTCCCTGTTTTAGCGTAGTGTTTTTCACCCGCATCTAACAGACCATCAATCCATGGTAATAATTTTTTTGCACAGTGGTCAGTATGCAGAATAACAGGAACACCGTAGTATTCAGCCATTTGATGCACATGATGAGCACCAGAAATTGCGCCTAGAATAGCCGCTTGCTGTGGCACATCAGATTTAAGACCCTTACCTGCGATAAATGCAGCACCACCGTTAGAGAACTGTACAATAACAGGAGAACGAACTTTCGCAGCAGCTTCTAACACAGCATTGATTGAGTCAGTACCTACACAGTTAACCGCAGGCAGAGCAAATTTGTTTTCTTTTGCTACTGCAAATACTTTTTGTACATCATCACCCGTGATGACACCCGGTTTCACGAAATCAAAAACTTTAGACATGTAATAAGATCCTATATTTGGAACAGGTAGAAAATAACTTTCTACCTGTATGAGCTGACTTAATTACTGTTTAGCGCGTTCTTCTAACATTGCAACAGCAGGAAGTTTTTTGCCTTCAACAAATTCTAAGAAAGCACCACCACCGGTTGAAATGTAAGAGATTTTGTCTGCGATATCAAATAAATCAATAGCCGCCAGCGTATCACCGCCCCCTGCGATAGAGAATGCTTCGCTCTCTGCGATTGCATGAGCAATGATTTCTGTACCTTTGCGGAAGTTAGGGAATTCAAACACACCTACTGGACCATTCCACAGGATAGTTTTCGCGTTTTTCAGGATCTCAGCTAAACGTTCCGCAGTTACATCACCGATATCCAGGACTTGTTCATCGTCTTTGATATCACTTGCTGATTTTAAAACAGCCTCTGCAGTTTCAGAGAATTCAGTTGCAACGCGAACATCGCTTGGTACTGGAATATCGCATTTTTCCATCAGTTTTTTAGCATCATCAACAAGGTCTGCTTCATATAAAGAGCGACCTACTGGATGACCTTCCGCTGCGATAAAGGTATTTGCAATACCACCACCAACGATTAATTGGTCAGCAATTTTTGATAAAGAATCTAATACAGTCAGTTTAGTTGAAACTTTAGAACCACCAACAATTGCAACCATTGGGCGAGCGGGTTTATCTAATGCTTTACCTAATGCTTCAAGTTCTGCTGATAATAATGGACCTGCGCAAGCAACTTGCGCAAACTTAGCAACACCATGAGTTGATGCTTGAGCACGGTGAGCTGTACCGAATGCATCCATTACGAAAACATCACATAATGCAGCATATTGTTTAGACAGCGTTTCGTCGTCTTTCTTTTCGCCTTTATTAAAACGAACGTTTTCAAGAACAACTAATTCGCCTGCATTAACTTCAACACCATTTAAATAGTCTTTAGCAAGGCTAACTGGGGCAGTTAATTTATCTTTCAGATAGTCAACAACTGGTTTTAAAGAGAACTCTTCGTTGTACTCACCTTCGGTAGGGCGACCTAAGTGAGAAGTTACCATCACTTTAGCGCCTTGTTTTAACGCGGCTTCAATTGTTGGTAAAGAAGCACGGATACGCGCATCTGAAGTGACTTTACCATCTTTAACTGGAACGTTCAGGTCAGCACGGATAAGAACTCGTTTACCCGCTAGGTCTAAATCGGTCATCTTAATTACAGACATGATGAATCCTCTCATTGATTCTCTAAAATTTAGTAATCTTCTGTTCAGTGCCTTGTATTATTACGCGACACCGTCATTAAAACATGATTATTTAAAACCAGTTGTAGCCATTGCTAACGTTGTATCGAGCATTCTGTTAGCAAAGCCCCATTCATTATCACACCAGACTAAAGTCTTGATCAGGTGTTGCCCACTGACTCGTGTTTGTGTGCCATCAACGATTGCACTATGAGGGTCGTGGTTAAAATCAGTTGAGACTAATGGCAATTCTGTGTAATCCACTATACCACGAAATGCGCCAGTTGCTGATTTTTGAATTAACCGATTGACATCTAACACATTTACAGCAGTTTTTACAGTGACACTTAAATCAATGGCTGTCACATTAATTGTAGGAACTCGTACAGAAATTGCCTCGAAATGATCCTTAAATTTCGGGAAAATTCGAGTAATTCCTGCGGCCAATTTCGTATCAACAGGAATAATAGATTGCCCTGCTGCACGAGTACGGCGTAAATCCTTATGGTATGCATCAATCACGGGTTGATCGTTCATGGCTGCATGGATTGTTGTTACTGTTCCTGATTCTATATTAAACGCGTCATCCATCATTTTAATGATAGGAATAATGCAATTTGTTGTACAAGATGCGTTTGAAACAATTCGGTGCTCTTTTTTAAGTTCGTGTTGATTCACACCAAAAACAACCGTTGCATCTAAATCCGTTGTACCGGGATGAGAAAACAGGACTTTCTTTGCGCCTTGTGCAATATGTGCTTCACCATCAGCACGGGAACCATAAGCACCACTACAATCCAGTACAACATCAATACCAAGTTCACCCCAAGGCAAATCGGTAATATCCGCATGATGAAATAAACGAATGGTATCATCACCCACTTGCAATAAATCGTTATTTATTCGTACATCCCAAGCAAAACGACCGTGGCTGGAATCATACTTGAGAAGATGCCCAATGCCTTGAGCATCAGCCAATTCATTTATTGCAATAACCGTTATTTCAGCACGTTTACCTGATTCATAAAGCGCTCTTAACACATTACGCCCTATACGACCAAAACCGTTAATAGCGACTCTGATTGTCATGTGACTTCCTTGATAACTAGTGATTTGCAACCGCTTAGAATAATAGAGCAAGATACTAATCAACAATGATAAATCAAGTAAATCTAGAAATTGTGCAGTCACCGACATTTCGGGAGCAACTGAAACGGTTCAGCTTATGGTTAATCAGATTACGAGAAATGAGAGAAGATCGCAATAGTAAACAAAGATAGAAGAATAAAAAAAGAGCACATCTGAGAAATTCTTCCCAAAAATGTGCTCTTGTTAACATTTATTGATTATTTAAGTAAAGATTTTGCCTGTGTAACCACATTTTCAACAGTAAAACCAAACTCTTCAAATAATTCGTTTGCAGGTGCTGATTCACCGAAGCTATTCATACCGACAATCACACCATCTAAACCAACATATTTGAACCAGTAGTCAGCAATACCCGCTTCAATAGCAACGCGTGCTTTCACTGATGTTGGCAATACCGCTTCACGGTAATCTGCATCTTGTTTATCAAATGCATCTGTTGCTGGCATAGAAACAACACGCACTTTACGGCCTTCAGCGGTCAATTGTTCATAAGCGCTAACGGCTAATTCAACTTCAGAACCAGTGGCAATAAAGATTAATTCTGGAGTACCAGCGCAATCTTTCAGGATATACCCCCCCTTCTCGATATTTGCCAGTTGTTCTGCAGTACGTGGTTGCTGTGCAAGATTTTGACGAGAGAAGATCAGCGCTGTTGGACCATCTTTACGATCAATTGCATATTTCCATGCAACTGCTGATTCAACTTGGTCGCATGGACGCCATGTGCTCACGTTTGGAGTGACACGTAGGCTTGCCATTTGCTCAACGGGTTGGTGAGTTGGACCATCTTCACCGAGACCAATGGAGTCATGTGTATAAACAAAGATACTGCGGATCTTCATCAGTGCAGCCATACGCACAGCGTTACGTGCATATTCCATAAACATCAGGAATGTAGCACCATATGGAACAAAACCGCCATGTAATGCAATACCATTCATAATTGCAGACATACCGAATTCACGTACACCATAATGGATGTAATTACCCGCTTTATCTTCATTCAGCGCTTTAGAACCAGACCACATAGTCAGGTTACTTGGTGCTAAATCCGCAGAGCCACCCATGAATTCTGGTAATACTTTACCGAATGCTTCTAATGCATTTTGAGATGCTTTACGGCTTGCAATGCTTGAAGGATTTTGTTGTAAATTTTCAATAAATGCTTTGGCATCTTTTTCCCAGTTTGCGGGTAATTCACCAGAAATACGACGTTTAAATTCAGCCGCTAATTCAGGGAACTGTGCTGCATAAGCCGCAAATTTAGCATCCCATGCCGCTTCTTTTGCTTTACCTGCTTCTTTCGCATCCCACTCTTTATAAATTTCTTGTGGGATCTCAAATGCACCGTATTCCCAGCCTAACGCTTTACGTGTTTCAGCAATTTCTGCATCACCTAATGGAGAACCGTGAGAATCAGCCGTACCCGCTTTATGAGGAGAACCAAAACCGATAGTCGTTTTACAGATTAGTAGTGAAGGCTTGTCTGTGACTTGTTTTGCAGCTTCAATGGCAGCTTTAATGCTTGCTGCATCGTGACCATCAATACCACTGATGACATGCCAGCCATAAGCATCGAAACGTTCTGCGGTGTTATCAGTAAACCAGCCATGGACTTGACCATCAATAGAGATACCATTGTCATCATAAAATGCGATTAGTTTACCTAATTGTAATGTTCCAGCTAAAGAACACGCTTCATGAGAGATACCTTCCATCATACAACCATCACCCATAAAGGCGTAGGTGTAGTGGTCAACAATATCATGACCAGGACGGTTAAATTGAGCCGCTAATGTACGTTCTGCAATTGCAAAACCCACTGCATTTGCAATACCTTGACCTAAAGGACCCGTTGTTGTTTCAACACCAGGGGTATAACCATATTCTGGGTGGCCCGGTGTTTTAGAATGTAATTGACGGAAGTTTTTCAGATCATCTAAAGAAACTTCATAACCAGACAAGTGCAATAAGCTATAAATCAGCATTGATGCATGACCATTAGATAAAACGAAACGGTCACGATCAGCCCAGTTAGGGTTAGTTGGGTTATGATTTAAAAAATCACGCCATAATACTTCGGCAATATCAGCCATACCCATAGGGGCGCCAGGGTGTCCTGATTTAGCTTTTTGCACAGCATCCATACTTAAAAAACGGATCGCATTAGCAAGGGTTTTACGAGTGGTCATTTTCTACTCCAAGTCGGATAAAAAGCATCTAGATAGCTGATTCTCTCAATGCGGGCAAAAAACCGCAATATAAAAAATCCACAAAGGTGGCTATCGTAATTAACATAAAGCAATAATTCTTTGATTTGCTATGCATTTTTTACGATTAAAGCGGAAAATAACATTACACCACCGCATTGTTGCGCAACAAAAAGGGAAAAAGATAATAATTTGCGCAATTGAGAAGCGTGCTATTAAACCTTAGCTTGATATGACTAATCAAGATAAAATTTTTATTGCTGAATTATCCATTC
>NZ_MIIZ01000568.1:0-7994 GCF_001743005.1 Shigella sp. FC1967
CCTTATAAAAAGAGTAAAAATTGATCCCCTATACCTCCTTTTTTTTGCTGACTAGACGATCGATAACTCAAGTTTGGCTAATTGTACTGAGCCTTTTTTAAGATAAAAAAAGGGCAGGGAAAACCCTGCCTTACCTTTCATAACGCATTTTCCCCCCTTATAAAAAGAGTAAAAATTGATCCCCTATACCTCCTTTTTTTTGCTGACTAGACGATCGATAACTCAAGTTTGGCTAATTGTACTGAGCCTTTTTTTAAGATAAAAAAAAGGGCAGGGAAAACCCTGCCTTACCAATTTGGTAATCAATCAAAGAAAAACATACACACTAAACCCTCCTCATTTTGAGCTAATTTAGCCGTATGTATTAGTACAAAAAGACATCAGGTGTCGCTTCAGCAATGATACTGCTACGTTTATCATTACGCTGATTTTCTGATGAGGATTTGGGTATAAAACAGTCTTCAAAAAACCAATAAATAGGTGTATTGAGATAATTGGCTAATAAAACAAGATAGCTTAAATCAATCTTGTTCATACCGCGCTCATATCGGGAGAATTGCTGTTGGCTAACACCAATTTTTTCAGCAATTTGCATACCGGTGTAACCTAATTCTTTACGCTTTTTCTGAATTCGTTTTCCAACTAACGCATTAACATCGATATCTGTAAAATTGTAATTCATCATATATCCACCTATTATCATGATTAAGGCATCGTTAAAATAATTGAGCCCGAACCAGAGAAATAGCCCGGTGCAACGCGACCATTTGTATGTAAAGTAGAACTTACTTTTACAGGCACTGAACCACCAGCAGGAACATTAATTATGCTTCCGGTCTCGCCTGGATAATCATCAAGAAATAAATCAGCATATAAACTGTTGTCTGAACGTAAAGGCACTCTCCCGCTATCTGAACCTGATGCAATAACCATGACTTTCATCGCTAAATTACAAGTAACATTGATATTCTGATAACGCTGGGCACCCTCTAAACTATATTCATCTATATCACCATAATTAAGGTTTACAGCGCCTTCTGTTATTTTGCAGGCACCAACAGGTGGCGGAGCAATACCACATAGTGATCCCGGTAATAAACGCCCACTCGGTGATATTCCACTTGAATTGGGTTGATAAAATAATCCCACACATTCCTGATTAGAATTTAAAGCAGGTCCTACGTGATCGGTCTTTCCTTCAAGTGGAAAGGAAATATTTCTTAAAACCTCCTCTCGAACTTCCGCTAAAGTACGCAACTTCTCAATTCTTGTGATGAGTTGTTTAGCTGATCCACCAGACCCATCAAGATCATGTTTATGGTTAATCGTTACATAACAAGTAGACCATCCATAACAAGGATTTAATGTTCCCGACGTTTCAGGATCCCAGCGCTGGATAACATAGGTATAGGTTGCATTTGAGGGTGTTCCTGTCGATTCGGTTATATAAGAAAAGATGGATGCCATCGCAGGTGCCGAAAACAGCAAACCGATTGCAATACATAAAGCCGGAAGTCGCTTTAATATGGACATATAAAACCTCAACCCTAATAATTAGTCATAATTCAAATGAAATGTGGCTATTGCACTAAATGGGCCGCGTTTAATGGATTGGTTAGCAATCGCATCCGGCTCCCCTTGAATAAAGGCATAAAAATTTAAAATCGTGTCATCCGCATTTAATGACATTTTGTCCGTTTCTTTATTAACCGGTAGCGCATTTCCATTTTCAGATTCCAGTCCAACCGCAATACCCGCGGCTTGACTGCTTGGGCTTATCGCTAAAAAACCTTGTCCTGCCATGGCTTGATTTTCATCCCCTTTAAAGGTGATCTTGACACTTTTACCAATCGTTAAATCACATTCAGACAAGCGTATTTGAAACAACTTGCTTGGTGTTCTTTGATACGCATAAAGGTTCTTGTCCGGAATATTGCCAAAATCTAGCTCAACGGTTTCGTCACCGGGCTTTATGGTGCAGGGCTCGTCAACTAATATGCCGTGAAAACGCATATTGTCCGGTGCTGAGAAAGCGGTTGATGTTAATCCCGTAAATGTGGCTAGCCCCAATATGAACGGGATCGATAATCTTTTAATATTCATCAATACGCTCCTATTGGTATTCAGCAAGCAGTGTTGCCGAAACTTCAAATGCACCTTCAGGTAAAGTGCTACCGGGTCTTTTAACGGGCACCGCTTGGATCACGGGGGGATTATCCGGTGATATCGCAATGCGTTCGTTTAATTTAAAAGGCTTACCATCTTGCGTAAGATGAATACCTAGATCTGGAATATTGGTTTGTAGCGCAGCTTCATCAAACTGTGTTTTAGGACCAATAACAGAAAGCCCTAAATCCCAACCTTTTAAATTTGGATCACAGACCAGTCGGTAATTCACCGATTCGGTATAGTTAATGCCATCTACTTTATGAATACCCACGTTGTGCCCAAAATAGACATCAATCAGTTCGTTATTGCTAATGACACAAGGGGGTGGCACTAATAAGGTGCCAAATAATTTCATATTAGGTGCGTCTGCGCTTATGACAGAATAAGAATTCAGTAATGCAATCAGACATAGGTACTTTAATTTATTCATCTTCTGACCTCTTACTGATAATCCACATGCAGTGTGCCACTTGCGACAAAATCACCACCCACTAAGACTTCATTCTGATTACGAACAGGGATCGCTTCTAATTCAGGTAAATTGGGATAGGTAAAATTTACCGCCTTTCCTAAATCTAATAGCTTTCCCTGATACAGAATACGCACTCCCAATCCCGTAATATTTGTTTGTAGCGCATTTGAATCGAACATAGTTGCACTGCCCGTAACATAAACTTTCATGGCATTCGTTGGCATTTTTTGGCATGTTGCGGTGTAGTGGATAGGCTCTTTATAACGAACACCATCAATGCGTGTACTCATCACCTCACCAAAATTAACTTCGATCATTTTGCCGTCATTAATTAAGCAAGGCGGTGGCGCAATGACATTCCCTGAAATATTGATATAAACAATTCCCGGAATAACATCTTTCACCGCTCTCGCGGGTAAATTCGCAACAGCAGTAAAACTTAGGCCTCCAGTAAACGTTGCCAAAATAAGACTCAACACTGCTTTGCTTGGGCTAAACCGCTGTTCCATTTTCATAAAATAGGCCTATTTAGTTTCCTGCTGATGTTTCTGTAACTTTGCATTCATTACCATTACAGGTGAATTTCATCTGTGGACGTCCACCATAATCATTGATGTAACTGAGTACCGGGGATGTACCAAATGCAGAAGTATGCAGATTTATCGTTCCTGTACTTTTAGGGGCAATCATGATCGGTTCAAAACCATCAAGGCTTTTTCCTTGTAACCCTGTTAGCCCATCCACTAATGTCACGTAATAAGGGGTGGGATTATTCACTTCATAACGATCACCTTTCTTTATTAAGGTGATTTTTTCCTGCCAAGGATGAGTAAGATCCGTTTGTGTGGCATAAATAGATGCTGGGCGATAAAACAACTTAATTCGTGTCTGTAATGCAATTTGCAATACATTGGGTTTATCACTACGAGGTGGAATTTCACGCAAGTTAAAATAGAAAACGCTTTCTCTATCTTGTGGTAATTTGGCAATATCCGGTAGTGACTGTACTTTTACTTGGCTTTTATCGCCCGGCTCAATACGCTGAATAGGCGGTAAAACTAATAATGGGCTGTCAATACGTTCTCCATTTTCATTTTCCATCCAACCTTGAGCCAAGTAAGGCAACTCTTTGTTTTGATTACTGACATTTAAGCTAATAGATTTATCGGCACCATTAAAAATGACACGCGTTCTATCTAAAGCAATCGCAGCAAGGGCTTGACTAGTAAAGACCATTCCAGTCAATAAAGTGGTTGTTACAATGAATAAGCGCTTTGATAACATCATCTTAAATTACTCTTTTTGTCTGAAATTATTTTTATGTTCCCTTCGTTCCTCACCTTATTGCGTAATCAGGTAAGGTTTAGGTAAGGGCTCTGCTCTTTGATTGATTGTCGAAGATGTTGCTTCACCCTCATTACAAGTCAGTAATAATGAAGATATATATAGCCCTTCAACTAATGTCGGAATGCGGACTTTGCACTGTTCTTGACCATTCCAACGAACACTCAATACATCATCACTATTGATCCCCGTCAGATAGACATTTCCACCATCATTAACAATGCCGAGCTCACGTCCCTTCTCCGTAGTGACACTGGCACCAAATGGTGGGTAAGTTCCATCTTGTAAGCGAATGACCGCCATGGCTTTTTGTCCCGAAACCACATCAAAGTGGCGGTAGCCTATTGCGCCTTCTGTTAGGGTGAGTTGTTGGATTGAGCGTAATGCTTCAGCGTTATCTGGCATCTGATCAAGGTCGATGCTGGCACTACTGCGGTAATAATCATTAATATCAGGCAGTACAGCTTTACCAAAAATATTGGTACGCGTAATCGCGCCGATACTTTTCACTGGTACATCTGAAATACCATCGGTATCAACCAGTAAACGAGTGCTACCAGTACGACTTGTACGGTGTAATGCACCACCTTTGGGTGTTAATGTTGCCCCACCTTGTAGTGATAAAGTGGCTGATGTGTATTCACCATTAATATGGCTCGCACTAGCAGTGACCAATGCCGCATCTGCATAATGCATGAGATAAGCATCGGCGGATGGTTTACCATTACTACTTAAACCTGCACCAACACGGTAACTACTATTATCATCAATGCGATCGTAATAACTGACATTATGAGAATTACCGTGTTTATTAATCACCGTGTTGTAGCTAATGGTTGCGCGATCGCTCCAAGGCATACTGACATTCATATAAACGCCATTATCATTGGTGCCATTAAATTTATTACGAAACGCCGACAAACTGAGGTTGATATTTTTAAAGCGACCAATATCCATCGTTTTGGCTAGTGACAAGTTATAGTTATCATTATTAGGCTTATTCCAATACGTCTGATGACTATAGTTTAAGTAGGCGCTCAATCCCCATTCAGGGAACTGCTTACTAAACATAATGGTATAAAGCTCTTTATTGTTATCTTCTTCACCACCACGATAACGGCGATCTAAGTATTGGTTCATACTCATAAAGTCACGTTCAGAGAATCGATAGCCTGCAAATGTCACCTGACTATTTATTTGTTCAAAACGTTTCGAGTAACTTAAACGGTAAGAACCACCGTGATAACGCTTGTTATCACTTGGAATTTTTGCCCAAGAGTGTGTCGCATCAAAAGAGATAGCCCCCAATACCATTAGGTCACGACCAATACCAGCAGAAACCGAGTTATAATCACCCGATACAAGAGAACCACCGTAAAGTGACCAACCGTTACTGATCCCCCACGAAAATTCACCCATACCAAAAATAGGACCTTCTGTATTGCGGTTCATATCCGACGGTTTACCCGCAGATAATTTATATTGCACTCGGCCAGGGCGTGTTAAATAAGGAATACTTGCCGTATCCATTTGGAATTCTTGAACAGATCCATCTTGCTCTTCAACACGTACATCTAATTTGCCACTCACAGCATCATTGATGTCTTGAATACGAAACGGTCCTGGAGCAACCTGAGTTTCATAGATCACACGGCCTTGCTGACTAATCGTCACTTTCGCGTTCGTTTTTGCCACTCCCGTTACTTCAGGAGCATATCCCCTTAAGTTAGGCGGCAACATATTGTCATCTGTAGATAAGTTAACGCCGGTAAAACGGAAGTTATCGAAAATGTCAGAACGAGAGTAAGTCTCCCCCATCACAAGGCGAGCCCCTAATTGTGTGATGGCTCTATAAAGATAAAGCTGGTTCCATTTCCAACTATTTTCAGTGCTATCAGCATACCTGTTGTATGCTGGTAACTTGCTTGCCAATCGGCACGGAAACGCCAAACACCAAGGTTTGCTCCCACGGTTCCTAAGCCTGTCACTTGCTGGCGCTGTTTTCCTTTAGCAGGATCTGTCACGTTAGCATTGACGTTATAGTCAAAAAGTACGCCTGAAATACCCTGATCCCAACGAGAAGGTGGATCCCAGTTTGGCGCTGAATATTCAAGATATGCTTGAGGAATAGTAAGAATAAGGCTGCCATTTCCCAAACTTGGATTTATCGTCATTCCGGGAATAGAAGAGATATCAAGACAACTTCCATTATCTTGATATTTCACTTTTTCAACCCATTCAGGTTTGAGTCCTATTTGATGGATCAATTCTGGAGGTAAGCAAGCTTCGCTACCTTTTGGATCATTGGCTGGTACAACATAACTAATGTTGTAGAGTTCAGGGAGTTCATTATTATTCACACGAACAACAAACTCATATCGGCCGGGCATAATATAGCCAGCACGAGAGAAATCCGATAAGTCAATATTTTGCTTATCTTTTAAATCCAAAATATCGGCATTAAACTCAATATCACTATTTGCTAAAGCTGAACTTGAAATACTCGAAACACCAGTAAGAATTAAATAGATCAGTACAGCAACAGGCCGAATAGTATGTTGTTTTTTCTTTTTTTCCGTCCCTAAACCAACGGTTTTGAATGTTCTAACCATAAGTTATCCAACCCGATCCATTTAATAGTATTCCAGCTTAAATCGCAGCGTCGTTCGGTAATTTCCAGCTTTGGGTATTTCGTTATTTTTGACTATTCGCGCTTGGTAAAGTAATGCCATTGATTTGGAGTCAATACCAACAGGGGGTAATGGCTTACCTGGAATTGCTCTCCTACCATAACGATCAGCTATCGCTAATGACGCACCTCTTGCTTCACCAGAAAGTGCAAAATTACCATTCTCGTTAGAGGGACCTTCAAACGTTGCAATAAAACGAGGGTTGTCCGCTTCCTGACCTTTTTGTTCAATTAGCGTACATTCCGTTAATCTGATAGAAAAATACTCAATAGGTCCTTGCCCTTCAGTCGCCAGCATTGGAATAGAAACCGTTGTCAGTGGAATAACTTGTTCACCACTTCCTGCGGCAATCGTGCAAGATGGTTCTAAGATAGAGCCTGAAAGATTAAGTACCCCAAATCGCTGATGCATGTTTTTATCTTGTTTTACATCACTCGCTACTGCTGTTGTTATCAGTAAGCTGGCAATAAGACATGGCCATAGTGGTGTCATCTTGCGATTCATATTTTTCTCCGTAAGAAAAAAATCGTTAAAAATAGACACAGGAAATAGAGCGCTGTACATCCTTGTACAGCACTTATTTTTTCTTACTGATAAGTCAGTGCGAAAGTTGCGATTGCAGTGAAGTCACCAGGAACAGCAGCTTCTGCAGAAGAACCTTGTAAGTAAGCAGCAAAGTTCAGATCGTTATTACCATCACGTAATGTTTGAGCCGCACTTGGTGTGCCTAATTTGATTTGTTTACCACCCGCATCGGTAATAACCACAGCCGCATTTTTAGCGATACCTTCAATACCTAAAGAACCCGCTAAGATGTCTGCATCTTCTGAACCCGTGAAGGTTGTTTGAACAGTTTTATAAGTTTCTGTTGTGCAATTCTCTAAAGTAATTTTAAAATCACGAGAATTACTACGGCCACCGTCTTTTAATGAAGCAGTAGAAATTTGACCTAGAGGAACAGTTTGGTTTTCTGAATCAGGATGAATAGAACAAGGTGCATCGATAATTGAACCAACAAATTTAACTGTACCGTGACCTTGATCAGCAGCAAATGCAGAACCAGCAGCAACAGATAAACCTAAGCCAAGAACTAACGCTAATTTATTTAATTTCATCTTTTTGTTTCCTAAAATATAAAGGACGAAGACATTAAAAATAATAAATTCATTAGGAATGAATTATTCCTAAATGAATGACTCATTTATTGAGTTTTTGAATTTTGGTATACTTGTGCCCGTCCAAAACGAAATTAAATATCGTTAGAAACAAAACAAAATACACCAAATTGTTTTTGTTAAAAATTTTTCATCTCGAAAATA
>NZ_MIIZ01000569.1:0-7838 GCF_001743005.1 Shigella sp. FC1967
ACAACAACAGCCCACCAACTCTATATCTCCTATCGGAGTAAATGATAATGACTGGCCTGCTTATGGCAGAACGCAAGCCGGAATACGCTATTCACCATTGTCTGGAGTATCTGGGAGTCAGGATTTGATTTTTGGGCACTCGCCCCTCGCTTAGATATTATTTTTATTCTAGGCTTACTCCTATTCCTTTCACACTCAATAATAATGTTTACACTTGTCGTACCAATAAAATTGGCTATTCACACTATTAGCCACTACACTTATCATTATATAAGGTAGTTCACTAACCGATCCTCATGCCATTAATGGTCAATTTACACAACAACAGCCCACCAACTCTATATCTCCTATCGGAGTAAATGATAATGACTGGCCTGCTTATGGCAGAACGCAAGCCGGAATACGCTATTCACCATTAACTCAAATCAACAGTGATAATGTTGATAAGTTAGTTGAGAAATGGACTTTTCATACCGGTGATGAAAAAAGGGCTAATGATGCCGTTGAGATAACCAACGAAGTTACGCCTATAAAAATTGAAGATAATCTCTTTCTATGTACACCTCACCAATATTTAATTAGCTTAGATCCCGCAACAGGTAAAGAGAAGTGGCGTTTTGATTCTAAATTGCAATATAACAAAAGCTTCCAGCATATGACTTGCCGAGGGGTTGCCTATTATAATCAAAATAATAGTGCCGAATTTGCCAAAAGCCTCGACGTTCGCCAACCAAGCATATCAGATGAATGTCCTGAAAAAGTCTTTCTTCCAGTCAATGATGGCCGCCTAATCGCAGTTAATGCGCAAACGGGTAATGCATGCCGTGATTTTGGTCAGAATGGAGAAATCAATCTGTTAGCTTCTATGCCTTATGCTTATTTGGGTGGATATAACCCAACATCTCCCCCTATCGTCACTGGTAATACTATTATTATTGGTGGCTCTGTTACTGATAACTTATCAACTCAAGAGCCTTCTGGTGTGATCCGTGGCTATGATGTTAATAGCGGAAAATTAATATGGGTATTTGATACTGGCGCAGAAGATCCCAATGCGATGCCAGGTAAAGAGACTCAATTTGTTCATAACTCCCCTAATGCATGGGCGCCTTTAGCTTATGATGCACAAACGGATGTGGTCTATATTCCGACAGGAGTAGGTACACCCGATATTTGGGGAGGCGATCGTCATCCATTAAAAGAGCGTTACGCTAATTCAGTTTTAGCACTAAAAGGATCGACAGGTGAGCTATTGTGGCATTTCCAAACCACCCATCATGATTTATGGGATATGGATGTTCCTTCGCAACCATCAATGGTTGATATCAAAACTGATAAAAATGAAACAATACCTGCCATTTATATCGTCACGAAAACAGGGAATGTGTTTGTTCTTGATAGAAGAGACGGTACACCTATTGTTCCTGTGACAGAAAAACCGGTTCCTACTAGTGTCAAATATGGTCCACAAACACAAGGTGAGCATTACTCACCCACTCAGCCTTTTTCAGCACTTAATTTAGCACCAAAAAATAAGTTGCAAGGTTCAGATATGTGGGGCGGCACAATGGCAGATCAGCTGTTATGTCGTATCGCTTTCCATCAGCTAAATTATGAGGGAATTTATACACCACCATCAGAAAACGGTACGCTTGTTTTTCCTGGTAACCTCGGTATTTTTGAATGGGGCGGTATTTCTGTTAATCAAGATAGACAAGTCGCGGTAATGAATTTTATTACCTTGCCTTTTATCTCAAAACTTTATTTAAAAGATCCTCAAGACAGTCAAGTAATTGGTGGAGGCCACGGAGAGCAAGGTTTACAACCCATGACGGGAACCCCTTATAGTGTTGATATTCATCCATTCTTATCACCACTTGGATTACCTTGTAAACAACCCCCTTGGGGATTTGTTGCTGGTGTTGATTTAACAAAAAATGAGCTTGTTTGGCAACAACGATTTGGCACCATTAGGGATAGTTTGCCTAATTTAGTGGAGTTACCACCATTAAAAATTGGTGTTCCTGGGCTAGGAGGCGCTATCTCAACCGCAGGTAATGTGATGTTTGTTGCTGCTTCTCAGGATAATTATATTCGAGCATTTAATGTGACGAATGGCAAAATGTTATGGGAAGCACGATTACCCGCAGGTGGACAAGCAACGCCAATGACCTACTCTATTGGAGGTAAGCAATATGTGGTCATTATGGCCGGCGGACATGGTTCATTTGGTACTAAAATGGGCGATAGCTTAGTGGCTTATGGGTTACCTGATAATTTATAGCTTTAAATTATCAATAATATCAGCGATTGATATTTTCAATCGCCTTTTTATTATTTGGTAATACTCACAACCTCGTTTAATCCACTAATACCCGTTGATTGGTTGCTCCCCATAAAATTGACATTTCGGTAAACAATGCACCACTGATATCTTCAATTTCTTCTGCGGTAATTTCGCTATTACCTTGTTTGCCAAAAAATACAACTTCATCACCTGGTTTGATATTGTTAAGATCTGTAATATCAACCATAACGGTATTCATTGATGTTTTCCCTAAAACAGATACACGTTGCCCTGCAATTAAAGCATGCCCAGCATTACTAAAAACACGACGATAACCATCTGCATAACCGACAGGGATATTGGCTAGGACAGAGTCACGTTTAAGTGTGTAAGTACGGTCATAACCCACTGTATTACCTTTAGGATAATAATTGATTGATGCAATATTTGATTTAAAGGTCATCACACGTTTGTAGTCTGTACTTGCAATCGTATCACCATAGAAAATTCCGCCTACACGCACCATATCTAGCCATGATTCAGGTACGGTAATTGTGGCAAATGTATTTGCCATATGCAGAGTGACATCTTTACGATTTAACCCAGTAACATCCAATATTTTTTGTGATTGCTGTTTAAAACGAGCAAGATCTTCTTTTACTTTATTAGCATCTTCTTCAGGGTAGTGAGACATAATACCAACCACTTTCAGGTTAGTTAATTGAGCTATTTGCTTCGCCTCTTCAAGCCCTGCATTGTTATTAACTTCTAAGCCATTACGAGACATACCACCTGAATTTAAGGCAAGATGAATAGCGATCACTTTATTTTGTTGTTTAGCAATGGCGTCTAATTTTTTCGCCATATCTAAATTACCAATCAGTTCTTCTACGTTATAGCTTGTCGCCTGAGCCATTTCTTGCTCTGTGGCATTACGTACACGCATTAACCGACCTTGAAATCCTAGATCACGCACTTCTTTTAGCTCTTGGTTATTTGTTACACCAATACATTGCACATTATTTTCAATCATTACCGGTGCAACGAGTGATAAATCGTGACCATAAGCATCTCCTTTTAATACTGCACAAAGCGAAGATTTATCGCCTAACAGCGATTGGACTTTTCTCACATTAAAATCAAGCGCACTACGTGAGATTTCAATCCATGAGTTATTCACGATTGCAGGTTGAACCTGAGCCGTTTGAGTCACGGGTGGATTATGATTAACGGGTTGTTGGCAAGCAGTGATAACAAAAAGTGGTAACAACGCAAGATATCGAATACCAAAAGACATCTTATTTTTCCTTAGTGATTGTGATGTAAACCTATTTTTATAATTAATTAGGTACGAAAATATACACACAGTGAATATTCACTCAGGATGATAGCATTATTATTCACAAAATAAACATATAAATTCATATAAAAATTTTGTAAAAAAAAACGCCCCAATGAATTAATTTCAATGAGGCGTCTCTATATCTTAATTCTTTAAACAATCAGCGAACAATAATACCTAGCAGAATACCGATAACACCGAAATCTGCGTCACTAAATGTGGTGTTCGCAATACCAATATCGCCCAATACAGGTAAAAGGAATACTGGTAAGAAGGTAATTAATAAACCTTGAACGAATGCGCCTAAAATAGCACCACGGCGTCCACCAGTTGCATTACCAAATACCCCTGCGGTTGCACCCACAAAGAAGTGAGGAACAACACCCGGAATGATGACGGTCCAATCTAAGGCATATAGAATAAACATGCCAATAACACCTGCTGCAAAGCTACTTAAAAAACCCACTAATACTGCATTGGGTGCATAAGGAAATACAACAGGGCAATCTAAAGCGGGCTTGGCATTAGGGACTAATTTATCTGAAATCCCTTTAAATGCAGGAACGATCTCAGCAATAACCATACGTACACCTTGCAGAATAATATAAACACCTGCCGCAAAGGTTATAGATTGCATCAATGAGAACATAAACCAGTTTTTACCACCACTGACTTCACGAACAAAGGTATCGCCCGCAAATAAACAAGTAATGATAAAAATAATGCCCATAGTAAAAGCAATAGCAACGGGTGTGTCACGTAAAAAGAGTAAGCTTTTAGGCACATTCATCTCTTCTGTTGAATGCTCTTTATTTCCCAATTTACTCCCAATAAAACCAGCAACAACATAAGAGATCGTTGAGAAGTGCCCTAATGCCACATCATCAGAACCCGTAATTTTTTTCATATAAGGGTGTGCAATGGCGGGGAAAAACACCATTGAAACCCCAACAACTAATGAACCTACCGCAACTAATACAGTGCCTTCTAAGCCCGCGGTCGCCAAAATAACCGCCACCATCATCGACATAAATAATGTATGATGACCCGTTAAGAAAATAAATTTCCACGGTGTTAAACGTGCAATTAAGATATTAATCAACATGGCAAAAAACATAATTAATGCCATCTCTTTACCAAAGCTTTTTTGTGCAATAGAGACAATTGCCTCATTATTAGGCACTACACCTTGAATACCGAATGCATGTTGGAAAATCGTTGAAAAATCACCTAATGAGTTAATAACAAGACCAGCACCAGCACCTAAAATAACAAAACCCATAATGGTTTTTACGGTACCTTTAATACATTCTGTAACCGGTTTTTTTTGGGCAATTAAACCAATCAATGCGATCAAACCAACTAAAATAGCAGGCTCTGAAAGCACATCACTCATTAGAAAGCGGAAAAAGTCCATGATAGGCTCCTTATAACGCGCCTAATTCACGTAACGCGACTGAAAGCTTCTCTTTCATCGCCACTTTATCAATCATGTTATCCAATGAAACAACCTTGCCATTTACCGCTTGTGAATTGAGTTGCTCTGCAATATCACGTGTACCTACATAGATATCACTTGGTGTACCTTTTGCAGAACCGAGATCAACATGATCCACTTCTGCATTCACAGAAAGATCTTTTAGGATGCTTTTAATGCTCATTTCCATCATTAAACTACTGCCTAAACCATTTCCACACACAACTGTAATTTTCATGATATTCCCCTTGGTAATTTAAATTGTCATTAATAGTTGTTGATAACGGCTAATACATCCGCTTTGCTTTTTGCATTAAATAGCTTTTGAATATCGGTATCGTTATCAAAAAGTTCGGCTAATTTCACAATGGCATTAATATGGCTATCGTTATCTGTTGCAGCCAACACAATCAATAATTTCACAGGATCGTTTTCATTTGCACCAAACTCAACACCTTGCTCAATAATGGTTAAAGCAAGTGAAAGTTGATTAACGCCATCTTCGGGACGCGCATGAGGCATCGCAATTCCTGGACCTAATACATAATATGGCCCTATTTTCTCGTGTGATTTGTAAATTGCATCGATATAACGAGGTTCAATACAACCGTTATCAATTAATGGCTGGCACGCCACTTTAACGGCTTCTCGCCAATCGCTAACGTTTGGAACCACTTGCACCACATCAGGTGTTAATAACGTTTTTAAGCATACTTGTCACCTCGATAAGACTCTCTTTGAGCTTCGTTATTAAGGATAGTAATCATTAATGGTAGCGCTATCTAGATAGTTCATTCGTAATTGTGATAGCGCTATCATTTTAATGAAATGTTAATTGCAGAAAATGTCAACAATTGACACTGTATTGTTTCAGCATAATAGGAAGATTTCAGGTAGGATCTGCGGTTAATAAAATAGGCTACGCAAGCATAATTACAAATGATCAAAACACGTAAGCGCCGAAATACAGGTCGCGTCACATTACAAGATGTCGCTAAACTCGCAGGAGTCGGATCCATGACCGTCTCTCGTGCATTGCGAACCCCTGAATTAGTTTCTGATAAGTTACGAGAAAAAGTTAATCAAGCCGTAGAAGAGCTTGGCTATATTCCGAATGCCTCTGCGGGTGCTTTAGCTTCAGCACAAAGTCATATTATTGCGGTACTGCTACCTTCTTTTACAGATAGAGCCAGTGCTGATTTTATGCAGTCTTTACAACAAATACTCAATCGCCATCAGTATCAAATTTTAGTGGGTTGCTATGAGCATCAGCCTCATAAAGCCAGTGGTGTGATTAATATGCTATTACAAAGTAATCCTGCCGCATTAGTTGCCTTTGGTTCACAGCTTAGTCCAACTCATTTTTTACATATCAGTAACGCTAATGTCCCTGTTGTCAGTGTTGCCAGCCAATCAGATGAACAAGCGGCTATTAGTATTGATTGTTCTTATGAGCAAGCTGCATATGATTTAACAAATCATTTAGTCACCCAAGGAAAGCGTTGTATTGGCTATATTGGAGCGTTACAAGGACAACGTCTGCACCACCAGCAAATAACAGGTTGGTCACGAGCGTTACTCAAAAATTATTTAAATGCTGAGCAAAGTGTTACTACGCCTGATCCCGCATCTATGGCATATGGTCGGCAAGCATTAACCGAAATTTTATTGCGCCAACCCGAACTAGATGCGGTTATTTGTAGCCATGAGAGTATTGCACTAGGTATGATTTTTGAGTGTCAACGTCGATTAATTAAGATCCCACAAGATCTGGCTATCGCATGTTTAGAAGGCTCTGAAAATAGCAATCAAATATCGCCTTCTCTCACCTCAATTCGTTTTGATTATCACAAAATGGGAAAAGAGGCAGGAAAACATCTGATAGCACTTTTACAACGTTTAAGAGACGAAGATGATAACGCTATATTCGAAGATACCGTTATCAACTATGCTTATCGATTTGAATTAGGACAAAGCGCCCCTTAGTCTACGGTTTCTCTCTTTTCTAGGCGTGTACTGTTATTACGTGTTAACCAAAGAGAAAGGGCTTTTAATGAATCAGGCGTAAATTCATCACAGCGCTCAGTAATTTCAGAGGGAGTTAGCCAACACACTTCCTCAATTTCTTCTGCTTGCAGCGCGAAAGGTCCATGAGAAACACAGCTAAACAAGCTTCCCCACACACGGCAACTTTCATCATCATAATAAAATTGACCATGTTCAGCAAAAGGAACCCCTGCAATACCCAACTCTTCTTCTGCTTCACGACGCGCACTTTCAAGTAAATTCTCACCTTGTTGAACCACACCACCCGCAGTAGCATCTAACCAACCAGGATAAAAATCTTTTATTTCCGTTCGACGTTGCGCCAAGATTTTGCCCATCCCATCATGAACAACGATATAAGTTGCTCTATGTCTAAGATTTTCAGCTCGCATTTGTTGACGTGTTGCTTGTGCAACGACTTCATTTTTATCATCAACAATATCAACCCATTCAACCAATGCCGTCTTTTCTTGTTCCATCCTCAACAAACCTTTTTTAACCGATACTAAACGATCGTAATTTTTATCCTGAATATACCAAAATCACTATTTTTCACCACTACAATAATCATACGTAACTTGTTTTATCCATCTTGCGCTTTTTTGCTTTTTATGTTGTTAGAAGGCAGACTGTGATTATCTAGTGTATTGAGTGCCTACTTTATTTTGGAGCTTTTAATGATTGAC
>NZ_MIIZ01000570.1:0-7812 GCF_001743005.1 Shigella sp. FC1967
TTTCCACTCAGTATCATGTCACTTGTCTTAACCTCCTTTTTTTTCTCATGCCGTCACTCTTCCTGAGGGCACTATTCTGGCGAAACAACAGAATATTGTGATTAATAACGGCACTGAAGTTTCATCCCTCGATCCGCACAAAGTAGAAGGTGCACCAGAAACGAATATTATTTTAAATTTATTAGAGGGATTGACCTATGTTGGACCGAATGGTGAAAGTATGCCTGGTGTTGCACAACGTTGGGAAACGGATGATAACAAGGTGTGGACATTTTATTTGCGAGAAGATGCAAAGTGGAGTGATGGCTCACCCGTTACCGCTGAAGACTTTGTTTATAGCTGGCGCCGAGTGGTAGATCCTAAAACAGGTTCACCTTATGCCAGTTATCTCGAATATGCTTATGTTGAAAATGTTGCAGATATTCTTAGTGGCAAAAAATCCCCTGAAACATTAGGTGTGAAAGCGATAGATCCTCATACTTTGCAAGTCCGTTTAACCAAGCCAATTCCTTACTTAGTTGATATGGTCAGCCATACTCCATTAAAACCAGTTAAAAAAGAGATTGTTGAAAAATATGGTGTAAATTGGACTCGCCCAGAAAACTTTGTTGGTAATGGTGCTTATGTTATTGAAGATTGGGTTGTAAATGAAAAGATCACTTTAAAACGTAATCCACTTTATTGGGATAATAAAAACACCATTATTGAACAAGCCACATTTTTACCAATTAGCTCAGAAACCAGTGATATAAATCGCTATCGTAGTGGTGAAATAGATATCACTAATAGCGCTATTCCTCCTGTTCTTTATAGAAAGATGAAGCAAGAGCAGCCAGAGAATTTACATGTCACACCGTATTTATGTACTTTCTATTATGAATTAAATAATAAAAAAGCGCCTTTTGATGATCCCCGTGTTCGTGAAGCAGTGAAACTGACTCTTGATAGACAAGTGATTGCTGAGAAAATAATGGGACAAGGGCAAATACCCGCTTATTCATTTACTCCTTCTTTTATTGGTAATGGCAATTTTAAACCACCCAAATGGTCGTATTGGACACAACAACAACGTAATGAAAGGGCGCGTGAATTATTAAAAGAAGCAGGATTTGATGCACATAATCCACTGACTTTTACTTTGCTCTACAATACTTCAGATCAAAACAAACAGCAGGCAATAGCGGCAGCATCAATGTGGAAAAAAAGTATTGGTGCAAATGTGACGTTGCAAAACCAAGAGTGGAAAACGGCATTAGAAAACCGTAATCAAGGAAATTACCAAGTCGCGAGGGCGACATGGTGCGCGGATTATAATGAACCAACCTCATTTTTAAACTCGTTTCTTTCCACAAGTAGCCTTAATACCGTCTTTTATGAAAATAATGATTACGATGATGCATTAAATAATGCCTCAATTGCCGTTGATAAAGAGGCTCGCCATCAGCTCTATCAACGTGCTGAAGCCCTGCTAGACAAGGATTCTGCGATAGTGCCTGTCTATTACCGTGTCAGTGTTAGATTGGTTAGTCCAAAAATAGGTGGATTTACAGGCAAAGACCCCTTTGATTATACGGACTTAAAGCGCTATTTTATAAAGGTAGATAACTAAAACTGGTAAATTATCGATTTTCTATAGTTATGTACGATTTGAATCTTCGACGTCATTTAAAAAGTAGCGAAACAATAAAAAGCTACATGAAAAAGATAGCGGCATAAAAAATTATAATGCTATCTGGCAATTAAGCACAGATAGCAAATAAGCAAGATTTATTTATTTTTTGTAAAAACAATAAGTTGTGTAAACCGTTCTAAAACACAACCGAACATCACAGAATGGTTGTCTAACAACCAACTCACTAACTGGGAGTACTTTATAAGATGAGTCATTTAACTAAAAAGAGTGCGTTGGCGATTGCAATAAGTGCAATCTTTGGATTGTCAGCGCTAACGGCTAACGCCGCAGTTGTTCCTGATGGGGTGAAATTAGCTGAAAAACAAGTCCTTGTACGTAATAATGGCTCTGAGCCACAATCGCTTGATCCTCATAAAATCGAAGGCGTACCTGAATCTGCATTAGCACGTGATCTCTTCGAAGGCGTTACGATTGTTGGACCAGATGGCGAAATTCTACCAGGCTCTGCAACTAGCTGGGAAAATAAAGATTTTACTGTTTGGACATTTAAAATTCGTGAAGGTGCTAAATGGTCAAATGGTGACCCCGTTACAGCACAAGATTTTGTTTATAGCTGGCAACGTTTAGCCGATCCTAATACGGCATCTCCTTATGAAAGCTATCTGCAATATGCACATATCGTGAATATCGACGATATTATCGCAGGTAAGAAAAAAGCCACAGACTTAGGTGTTAAGGCATTAGATAACAACACATTAGAAATTACTTTATCTGAAGCGGTGCCTTATTTACCAAAACTATTAGCTCACTCCTCCATGTCGCCAGTTAATCAAAAAGTGATTGAAAAATTTGGTGAAAAATGGACACAACCCGCTAATTTCGTCGGCAACGGCGCTTATAATTTAAAAGATTGGACAGTCAACGAACGTATTGTTTTAGAGCGTAGCCCGACATATTGGGATAATAAAAGTACTGTTATAGATAAAGTCACATTTTTACCTATTTCATCAGAAGTGACTGACGTAAACCGCTATCGTGCGGGTGAAATCGACATGACATATAGCAATTTACCGATCGAACTTTTCCAAAAACTGAAAAAAGAGATCCCAGATGAATTGCGTATAAGCCCATACTTATGTACATATTATTATGAAATTAATAATGAAAAAGCCCCATTTAACGATCCTCGTGTTCGTGAAGCGCTGAAACTATCAATGGACAGAGATATCATCACTTATAAAGTGAAAAACCAAGGTGATATCCCAGCCTATGGCTTTACCCCACCATTCACAGATGGAATTAAAGAGAGCAAACCAGAGTGGTTTGCGACTTGGACTCAAGAGCAACGTAATGAAAAAGCACGTCAATTGTTAGAAGAGGCGGGCTACAACAAAGCAAACCCACTGAAATTTAAACTTCTGTACAATACTTCTGATCTTCATAAAAAAAGTGGCAATTGCCGCTTCTTCAATTTGGAAGAAAAATTTAGGTGCAGAGGTGTCTCTTGAAAACCAAGAGTGGAAAACGTTCTTAGATACACGTCACCAAGGAACTTATGATGTTGCACGTGCGGGCTGGTGTGCAGATTATAACGAACCTTCTTCATTCCTAAACATGATGCTGTCTTACAGCAGTAACAACACGGTTCACTATAAAAACACAGAATTTGACGCATTGATCAAAGAATCTTTACGTGTGAAATCTGATGACGAACGTGCCGCCATTTATCAAAAAGCTGAAGGCGTATTAGATAAAGATTCGGCGATTGTTCCGCTTTACTACTATGTAAACACCCGTTTAGTTAAACCTTATGTGGGTGGTTATTCAGGTAAAGATCCATTAGATAATTTACATACTAAAGACTTGTACATTATTGCTAAGTAATCGGGCGAGACCTTGTCTGCTTAAGACAAGGTCTTTTTATCGTCACGCCTGAATAGGTTTGTGTTATAGGAACGGGCAATGCTCAAATTTATATTTCGTCGCTTTTTAGAAGCGATACCGACTCTATTTATTCTAATAACGATTTCGTTTTTTTATGATGCGTTTGGCACCCGGTAGCCCTTTTACGGGGGAAAGAAACTTCCACCGGAAGTTATGGCAAATATTGAAGCGAAATATCACTTAAATGATCCCATTTATAAGCAATACTTCGATTATTTAATTCAATTGTCGAAAGGGGATTTGGGGCCTTCTTTTAAATATAAAGACTACAGTGTAAACACCTTAGTCGGTAAAGCATTCCCTGTTTCGGCTAAATTAGGGTTGTCGGCATTTATTTTCGCTGTCATTTTAGGTGTGGGGGCAGGCGTGATAGCCGCACTGAATCAAAACACCAAATGGGATTATACCTCATGACTTTTGCCATGACGGGGGTTGTAATACCGAGTTTCGTTGTCGCACCATTACTGGTTCTTATTTTCGCTATCTCGCTAAGGTGGTTGCCGGCGGGGGGCTGGAATGGGGGAGCAGTGCAATATATGTTGCTACCTATGATTGCGTTATCGCTTTCTTATATTGCCAGTATCTCGCGTATTACCCGTAGTTCAATGATTGAAGTTTTACACTCAAACTTTATCAGAACGGCAAAAGCGAAAGGCTTGCCGATGAAAAGAATTGTACTGCGTCATGCTTTAAAACCTGCGTTGCTACCTGTTATCTCTTATATGGGGCCTGCATTCGTCGGTATTATTACGGGCTCTATGGTGATTGAAACTATCTTTGGATTACCGGGTATCGGACAATTATTCGTGAATGGTGCTTTAAACCGAGATTACTCATTGGTATTAAGTTTAACCATTATCGTAGGTGCATTAACGATTTTCTTTAATGCGATTGTCGATATTTTATATGCCGTTATTGATCCGAAAATTCGTTATTAATAGACACTGGAGCACGTTATGTTATCACTGAAAGAAAACAGCGAAGCTCTGGGGAATTTCTCGGAGCAGCTAGATATTGAAGGTCGTAGTTTATGGCAAGATGCTCGTCGTCGTTTTATGCACAATAAAGCGGCCATCACGAGCCTTGTATTGCTTTTCTTCATTATATTATTTGTTATTTTTGCCCCTATGTTATCGCCTTTTGTTTATGACGATACTGATTGGGAAATGATGTCAATGGCACCTGATTTTGCCTCTTCTCACTATTTTGGCACGGACTCATCAGGTCGTGACTTATTAGTCCGTGTTGCGATTGGTGGACGTATTTCATTAATGGTGGGTATTGCAGCAGCCTTTGTTGCCGTAATTGTTGGTACGCTGTATGGCGCAATGGCAGGTTATATTGGTGGACGTGTTGACTCTGTGATGATGCGTTTACTGGAAATCTTAAACTCATTCCCATTTATGTTCTTTGTTATCTTATTAGTGACCTTCTTTGGTCAAAATATCTTACTGATCTTTGTTGCGATCGGAATGGTATCTTGGCTCGATATGGCTCGTATAGTAAGAGGACAAACCTTAAGCCTAAAACGCAAGGAATTTATTGAAGCTGCGTTAGTTTGTGGGGTGTCATCACGCAATATCGTGTTAAGACATATCGTCCCTAACGTACTGGGTGTGGTGGTGGTTTATGCCTCTTTATTAGTCCCTAGTATGATTTTATTTGAATCCTTCTTAAGCTTCTTAGGGTTAGGAACACAAGAGCCATTAAGTAGTTGGGGAGCACTATTAAGCGATGGTGCAAATTCAATGGAAGTTTCTCCTTGGTTGTTACTTTTCCCGGCTTCGTTCTTAGTTGTCACACTGTTTTGCTTTAACTTTATCGGTGACGGCTTACGTGACGCATTAGACCCGAAAGATCGTTAAGGAGAACAAAATGACAAATTCAACAAGCAAGTCGTTATTAAGTGTTAAAGATCTCTGTGTGACTTTTGGTACACCAGATGGTGATGTTACTGCCGTTAATAAACTCAACTTTGAATTAGCCGCTGGTGAAACCCTAGGGATCGTCGGTGAATCGGGTTCAGGTAAATCCCAAACCGCATTCGCATTAATGGGCTTATTAGCGAAAAATGGTCGCACAGCGGGTAGTGCAAACTTTAATGGTCGCGAGATCTTAAATCTGCGCCAAAGTGAATTAAATAAAATGCGTGCTGAAGAAATATCCATGATATTTCAAGATCCAATGACCTCATTAAACCCGTATATGAAAGTCGGTGCGCAGCTTATTGAAGTATTAATGTTACATAAAGGCATGAGTAAAAACGATGCTTATGCAGAATCAGTACGTATGTTAGATGCGGTAAAAATGCCAGAAGCCCATAAACGTATGAGTATGTATCCTCATGAGTTTTCAGGAGGCATGCGTCAACGCGTAATGATTGCTATGGCATTGCTCTGTAAGCCAAAACTTTTAATTGCTGATGAACCGACAACGGCACTTGATGTGACGGTTCAAGCTCAGATCATGACCTTACTCAATGAGCTTAAGAGTGACTTAAACACCGCGATTATTATGATCACCCATGACTTGGGGGTTGTTGCGGGTATCTGTGATAAAGTCTTGGTGATGTACGCAGGTCGTACCATGGAGTACGGTAAAGCGCGTGATATCTTCTATCAACCCTCACATCCATACTCTATTGGATTGTTACAGGCTGTTCCTCGCTTAGATGGTGAAGATGAACGACTCGCCACCATTCCAGGAAATCCGCCTAATTTATTGCGTTTACCAAAAGGCTGCCCATTCCAACCACGTTGCCAGTATGCAACAGAGCAATGCTTAACGAGTGAACCTCAATTAGCGCAATTTGCACAAGGGCGATTACGTGCCTGTTTTAAAGCGGTGGAGGAATTGGTATGACTCAAGCCACATTACAAGAGAGAAAAGTTATTTTAGAAGTAAATGATTTAAAAGTTTACTTTGATGTTCAAGATAATAAACAGTGGTTCTGGCAACCTAAAAAAAGCCTTAAAGCCGTTGATGGTGTCACATTACGTTTATATGAAGGTGAAACATTAGGGGTGGTTGGTGAATCGGGTTGTGGTAAATCGACATTTGCGCGAGCCATTATTGGATTAGTCAAAGCCTCTGGCGGTACAGTCACTTGGTTAGGCAATGATTTACTGGGAATGGGTAATAAGCAATGGCGCGATATTCGCCAAGATATCCAAATGATTTTCCAAGATCCGCTGGCCTCCTTAAACCCAAGAATGACGATTGGCGATATTATTGCTGAACCGCTTAAAACCTATCACCCTAAAATGAAACAGGCGCAGGTGGTTGAAAAAGTCAAAGCAATGATGATGCGAGTCGGATTATTGCCAAATTTAATCAACCGTTATCCTCATGAATTTTCAGGTGGACAATGTCAGCGTATTGGTATTGCGCGTGCGTTAATTTTAGAACCAAAATTAGTAATTTGTGATGAACCTGTTTCAGCATTAGACGTATCAATTCAGGCTCAAGTGGTTAACTTGCTGAAAGATATTCAAAAAGAGATGGGATTATCTTTGATCTTTATTGCGCATGACCTGGCAGTGGTAAAACATATTTCAGATCGTGTCTTGGTGATGTATTTAGGGCATGCAGTGGAGTTAGGAACCTATGATGAAGTTTATCATCATCCACTTCATCCTTATACTAAAGCGTTGATGTCAGCAGTACCTATTCCTGATCCCGATAAAGAGCGTAATAAGCACATTGATTTATTAGAGGGAGAATTACCTTCACCGATTAATCCACCATCAGGTTGTATATTCCGTACACGTTGTCCGATGGCAGATGAAGAATGTGCCAAAACACGACCTTTATTAGAAGGGAGCTTCCGCCATGCGGTCTCTTGCTTAAAAGTGGATCCGCTTTAAATTTT
This sequence comes from Shigella sp. FC1967, assembly GCF_001743005.1. Lineage (NCBI taxonomy): Bacteria > Pseudomonadati > Pseudomonadota > Gammaproteobacteria > Enterobacterales > Enterobacteriaceae > Shigella > Shigella sp. FC1967. The sequence goes on from NZ_MIIZ01000570.1 coordinate 7,449, forward strand.
AATGAAAATTTATTAATGAATAAAAAGTCTGAAATTATTCAGACTTTTTTTTTACCTAAAAGATTGTCGTCAATTCTATGTTGTCTAATAGGTAAAAGATATTTTATTAAATTGTCTTGCTTTAATATTTATCGTATTTTTATTCAAAGAAAATTTAAACACATTGTTTTATTATTAATATTTTAATTATCAACCTATTAGAGTGTTTATTTTTAATATCAACGATATTTGCTCTTTTTAGGGACCCCCTACATATTGAAAAAGAATACAGTTTTTTAATGTGTTAGATGTAACTTAAATGAAATTTAAGTTTTTTTAATTGTAATAAAAAATTAATAAACATAAAGATTGATTTTTATCAATA
>NZ_MIIZ01000571.1:0-7757 GCF_001743005.1 Shigella sp. FC1967
AAATTAAACAAACAGACAATTAATAATAATCAAAGAGAATATCCATTGACTTCAGGTATGTCTTTAACGGCTGAAATAATCACGGAACAACGTCGTGTCGATGATAGTCCCTGCTCATCAAGATAATATTGCAGAAGTTAATTTACTTAATAAAGATATTGGTTTTGTTCATCGAGGACAAAAGGCAATGATAAAAATAGACGCTTTCCCTTATACACGTTATGGCACTATTGAAGGAGAAGTCATCAATATTGCCAGAGATGCCGTACAACATGAACAACTAGGCTTAGTTTATCCAGCAATCATTAAATTAAACAAACAGACAATTAATAATAATCAAAGAGAATATCCATTGACTTCAGGTATGTCTTTAACGGCTGAAATAATCACGGAACAACGTCGTGTCATTGATTACATTTTAAGCCCAATAGAAGCTTATCGTCATAACGCACTGACCGAGAAATAAGCATAAGGTAACTTATATTATGGAAAACAGAGTTAATATGGAAGAAAACCAATATCATCACTCTATTATTGATGGATTACTTTATTTTTCTAAAAAAAAACAGAGGAAATATAAAAAAAAGAACAAATCATTCATTTTCTTGGTTGTGATAATCATTTTAATAAGTGGCATATTTTTGAAACAGCTCAATTACTAAAACTTAAAATGTCGATTTGACACTTTTGATTATGATAAATAAAAAACAGTTCGATGATTAAACACAATGATTGAAAATAAAATAATTAATTGGTATATTTTTAAAAAAAATACAAAAAAAATGAGAAAACTCACTATTTTTTGATCCTAAAAAAATAGCATTGAAAAAAGAAGTTTATTATTGATAAAAAAAAAGGAACCTCAAATATATTATTACTTATTGCTAAAAAAGCCATCATCACTATCAACAAAATTTAATTTTCGCTGGTTTATCCCATCCTTATTAAAACAAAAAAAATACATTATTATTTATCTTTATTTTAGCTTGCTGTTGTCAAATTTTTGCATTAGTTACTCCTTTAATTTTTGAGATCATGATTGACAAAGTACTAACAGGCAGAAATCTATCTAATCTACATCTTTTTGGTTATCTATTAATAATGATGGCGATTACAGAACCGTTCTATATTTATTTACGTGATAAGCTATATATTTTTTATTTCTTGTCAATTAAGCGCTGAATTTTCAGGAAAAGCATTTCAACATCTTATCCGTTTGCCTAGCCATTTTTTTTATCAACGCCAGTCAGGACAAATCATTACCCGTATTCAAGAGCTTTCACATATTCGGCAATTTATGACTAACTCAGCATTTATGCGAATACTAGATCTGATTTTTTATTGTTGTATTTATTTTTGTCAGTTTACATATTCACCACTGTTAACGTGGATAACCTTAGGTGCATTAACACTCTATTTTATCCTCTGGCTTATTTGTGGTCCTTTTATTCGCTATTGGGTTGAGCAGGAATATCAAGCCAACGCGGATAGTACCAGTCTACTAACAGAAGCAATAAACGGTATTGAAACGATAAAAATAACTGCAACAGAAAATGATTTTATAGAAAAATGGCAATTCAAACTTACAGACCATATTAACAAACGCTTTTCTGGTGCTAAAAAAGCGTTATTTGCACAACAGTGCATTTCTATCATTCATAAAATCGCAACAGCTATTATTTTATGGCAAGGTGTTAATTTAATTATCAAAGCACAAATGACTGTGGGTGAACTTATTGCTTTTAACCTCTTTGCAGCTCATATCACACACCCTATTTTACGCTTAGCACAATGCTGGCAAGATTTTCAGCAAGCAACTATTTCTCTACGTCGTGTTGGTGATATTTTAAATACACCAACCGAACATCAATCTCATGGAATAGCAACCGTTCCTAAAATGACAGGAAGTATTGTTTTTTCAAATGTCTATTTCCGTTATACCCATAACACACCTGATGTTATTGAGGCACTCTCTTTGTCTATTCCAGCAGGGAAATTTATTGGTATTACAGGTCGCTCAGGATCAGGGAAAAGCACGCTTACACGTTTGATCCAACGTTTTTATATCCCTCAGCAAGGACAAATTTATATTGATGGGATGGATATCGCTATCGCAGATCCACTCTCTTTACGCAAAAGTATAAGTCTTGTTTTACAAGAAAATTTTTTATTTAGTGGTTCAATTCTTGAAAATATTCGTTTATCAAAACCGAACGCAAGCGAAAGAGAAATAATAGAAGCTTCCCAACTTGCTGGAGCTTTGGACTTTATTGAGCAACTTCCTTTAGGCTTTAATACTCAAGTTGGAGAAAGAGGCCACAATTTATCTGGAGGGCAACGTCAACGTATTGCACTGGCGAGAGCCTTATTAACAGATCCTCGTATCCTTATTTTAGATGAAGCTACATCAGCATTAGATTACGGATCAGAAGCACAAATTTTAGCGAACTTGCCTATGATTTGTAGAAACAGAACCATCATTAGTATTGCACATCGCCTCAATACATTAGCGCATTCAGATTATATCTATGTAATAGATAAAGGACGAGTACTAGAAGAAGGTACACATATTCATTTAATAGAAAATAGAGCACTTTATTACCAATTATGGCAGCAACAAACTCAATAATTAAAGATTAAAAAATACAGAAAGGCTCGATATTTCGAGCCTTCAATATATTACGGATAACTTATCAATAATTAGTAAAGCATACGGGCACGGATAGTTCCCGGTAATGCTTTGATTTTTTGTAACACTAATTCAGCTTGAGCTTTTGTTTGTGTTGTAATATCGATGACAACATAACCTACGTTACCGGATGTACGTAAATACTGTGCAGCGACGTTGATGTTTTCTTCAGTAAAGACCTTATTGATACTATTCATCATACCCGGGCGGTTTTCATGAATATGCAGTAAACGGTTTACATCATCACCATGGCTTGGTAATGATACCTCAGGAAAGTTAACAGCAGATAATGTAGAACCGTTATCTGAATATTTCGCTAATTTACCCGCCACTTCATAACCAATGTTTTCTTGTGCTTCTTGGGTAGAGCCACCGATATGCGGTGTTAATATCACATTGTCAAATTTAATCAGTTCAGATACAAACGGATCGTTAGGATCGTTATTTGCACCCGGCTCTGATGGGAATACATCAATCGCAGCACCAGATAAATGTTTTGAGTCTAATGCTTGTGATAAGGCAGGAATATCAACCACAGTACCACGAGAAGCATTGATAAGAATGGAGCCTGGTTTCATGCGCTGAATTTCTTCATGCCCTATCATATTCTTGGTTGATGGTGTTTCTGGCACATGTAAGCTGACAATGTCACACATATTCAATAGTTCAGACAGATGGCGAATTTGTGTTGCATTACCTAATGGTAGTTTATTTTCAATATCATAAAAATAGACATCTAAACCAACACTTTCTGCCAAAATACCTAACTGGGTACCAATGTGACCATAACCAATAATACCCAATTTTTTACCACGGGCTTCAAAACAGCCTTTGGCTTGTTTATCCCAAATCCCACGATGCGCTTTCGCACTTGCTTCTGGAATACGGCGCAGTAATAGCAGTAATTCACCGAGCACCATTTCAGCCACGGAACGAGTGTTTGAGAAAGGTGCGTTAAAAACGGGAATACCGCGGCGAGCAGCGGCCTCTAAATCAACCTGATTAGTACCAATACAGAAGCATCCCACAGCAACTAATTTTTCAGCCGCCGCAAAAATGTCTTCTGTTAAGTGAGTGCGGGAACGAAGACCAACAAAACGTGCATCACGGATAGCTTCTTTTAATTCTTCATCCGATAATGCGCCTTTGTGATATTCAATATTGGTATAACCCGCAGCTCTTAAATTTTCTACTGCACTTTGATGCACTCCTTCAAGGAGTAGAAACTTTATCTTTTCTTTTTCCAAAGATACTTTGACCATTTACCCTGCCCTATCGTTATTACATTTAATGAAAAACAAAATCCTGTCTCATCAACATAACAAAAATAGATTTTGTGGCAATACAACCGATTGCAATGATGACAGAATAAGCGGTAAATAAAGTGATTTTCTACCGAGTAAAATGATTTTGACTTTGAAAATGGCAGGATTTTAGAGAGACATATAACTATCGTGTGATATATATCACTGAATTTGCAGTTTCTAAAATAATTTTAAAAATAGGTAGCCATCGCTACCTATCTTAAAAAGAACTACTTAAGGGTTTTCACACCTTCAGAGGTACCCATTAAAACAATATTTGCGCCACGGTTAGCAAATAATCCTACGGTTACAACACCCGGAATACTGTTAATTTTGTTTTCCAGTTCAATAGGATTAAGGATCGTTAAATTATGAACGTCTAAAATAACATTACCGTTATCTGTTACTACGTTTTCACGGTATTCAGGTAAGCCACCTAACTTAACGAGTTCACGCGCAACATAAGAGCGCGCCATTGGGATCACTTCTACGGGGAGTGGAAATTTACCTAATACATCAACTTGTTTAGATTCATCAACGATACAGATAAATGTTTTTGCTACGCCTGCAATGATTTTTTCACGCGTCAATGCAGCACCACCACCTTTGATCATCTGCATTTGATGGTTAATTTCATCAGCACCATCAACATAGATATCTAGAGAATCGACTTCATTACAGTCAAAAACGGGAATACCGTAACTTTTTAGTTTTGCCGTTGATGCTTCTGAACTTGAAACTGTGCCTTCAATTTGACCTTTCATTGTTGCTAAAGCATCAATAAAGTGAGAAGCCGTGGAACCTGTACCGACACCCACAATCATGCCTGGTTTTACATATTCAAGCGCGGCCCAACCTACTGCTTTTTTCAATTCATCCTGAGTCATTTAAATAACCTTATTTATCACGTTAATGGCTTAAGAATAGCATATTGCATTCAAAACTAGCACGAGACACATCAAAAACTGAGAAGCAACATTTTAACTCATTGCAACAAAAAATATGGCATAGTAAGCAATAGAATATAAAATCGAAGAGAGTCTGTTAATGAAACGCCCTGATTATCGAGCATTACAAGCCCTTGATGCCGTCATTCGAGAACGTGGTTTTGAAAGAGCCGCGCAAAAATTGTGTATTACACAATCTGCCGTTTCTCAGCGTATCAAACAGTTAGAAAATTTATTTGGACAACCGTTATTAGTGAGAACGGTTCCCCCTCAACCTACTGAGCAAGGACAAAAATTATTAGCACTATTGCATCAAGTAGAATTACTTGAAGAACAATGGTTAGGTGATGAAAACAGCGGTTCTACACCGCTTTTACTCTCTTTAGCGGTAAATGCTGATAGTTTGGCAACGTGGTTATTACCTGCTTTGCATCCAGTTTTAACACAACTGCCAATTCGACTTAATATTCAAGTTGAAGATGAAACACGAACACAAGAACGATTAAGACGAGGCGAAGTTGTTGGTGCTATCAGTATTCAACCACAAGCACTACCAAGTTGTCTTGTCGATCAATTAGGCGCTCTCGATTATCTATTCGTTGCTTCTCCTGACTTTGCTCAACGCTACTTTGCAAACGGTGTAACAAAATCTTCGTTATTAAAAGCGCCAGCCGTCGCCTTTGACCATCTTGATGATATGCATCAGGCATTTTTACAACAAAATTTCGGTTTATCGCCCGGTAGTGTGCCGTGCCATATCGTGAACTCCTCTGAAGCCTTTGTGCAATTAGCTAAACAAGGTTCAACCTGTTGTATGATCCCACATCTACAAATTGCTAATGAACTAAAAAGTGGAGAGTTGGTTGATTTAACGCCGGGGCTTTGCCAGAGACGTATGCTCTATTGGCACCGCTTTGCACCAGAAAGTAGAACCATGAGAAAAGTAACAGACGCACTCATTGATTTTGGTCGCAAAGTTTTAAAACAAGATGAAGAATGACACGACTATTTTCATTTTTAACACAAAAAAATAGGCTTCGCTAAGAAGCCTATTTTGTTTTTATTGCGTCATGATTATTTCGTGCGTTTTAATTCAAACACCACATCAACATAATCTTTAAATTCGATACTTTGTTGCTCATAAGTTTCTTGCACTGCCGCTGGTGCTTGGGCTTTTAATGACATTGCATCCATACGCACTTGTGCAATTGGATAAGGTGTTGCCTCTGGTGCACGATAGCTGACACTGTATACCGCACCTAAATCAGCACCAAACCCTTTTGCTACTGACGTTGCTTGATCAATGGCATTTTTAATCGCAACTTCACGTGCTTTTGTTTTGTATTGCTCAGGATTATTTACGCCAAATTCAACGTTATTAATTTCATTTAAACCAGCTGCTAATGCGCCATCAAGCAACGTATTAAGCTGTTCTAACTTCTTAATTTTGACATTCACCGTACGTGTTGCGGTATAGCCATTAATCACTGAGCGCTCTGCTTTTTTATCATACTCATAGTTTGGTTGAGTACGGATATTAGCAGCATCAATATCTTCCTTCACAACACCATTTTCTTTTAAGAAGGCAAAATATTTTGCAACACGCTCATCGACTTGCTTCTTCGCCTGAGCTGCATCTTTTGCTCTTTCGTTAACCTGAATATTTAATGTTGCCATATCAGGAGCGGCTTTAATTGTCGCATTACCCGATGTTGTAATATGTGGCCCTTCTGGCTCAGACGCCGCTAATACAAAAGAAGGTAATCCCAGTGTAAACACGGATGCTAATACAATCGCTTTTAATTTCACAAAAACCCCCTGACATAATAAAATTTAAGACCATCTTTTTATGGCTAAAAAGAACCTTAGCATATCTGATGTAAAGTTCTTTAAGATTAAAAGAGAGTTTTCCAACCTTGCGCTGCCAATTGAACAGCAATAAACCACATTACACATCCGACAAATAGATTAATAATACGTTGTGAGCGTACTTTGCTTAATATTGGAGAAAACCAAGCTGCCAGTAGTGATAATGCAAAAAACCAGCTTATAGACGCAAATATCGCACCACATGTAAACCAAGGACGCAGTTCTGACGTCAATTGCCCGCCAATGCTGCCTATCACAACAAAAGTATCTAAATAAACATGAGGATTAAGCCAAGTTACGGCAACTAATGTCACAATCACACGCCAACGGCTTTTTACCTGATTTTTACTTTGTGATAATTCAATATCTTTTGAAAGCGCAGTTTTAAATGCATTCCAGCCATACCATAATAAGAACGCCACACCTCCCCAAGTGATCAGTAATAAAAGTATTTCTGATTGGCTAAGTAGCGCACTTCCACCAAAGACACCGGCGGTGATCAAAATAACATCACTCAAAGCACATAATAATGCACTCATTAAATGAAACTGTTTTTTACTTCCTTGTTGTAAAACAAAGGCATTCTGAGCACCAATTGGCAAAATCATTGCTGCGCTTAATAGAAACCCCTGAAAAAAAAGTCGTGAACATGCAAAATATCCCAATAATTATTCGTTTAATAATGGATGAATAATAGAGAGGTTTTGATATTAGAGGAAATGAATCATTCTTATTGATAATAAGAAAAACTAATGGTAATAAAATAGGAAAAATAAAGTTTCAGCAGAATGAGTAAGATGAAATAGCCATATTCATTAATAACTGAAATAAAATTAAACCCGATTGTGATTTAATAATGGATGAATAATAGAGAGGTTTTGATATTAGAGGAAATGAATCATTCTTATTGATAATAAGAAAAACTAATGGTAATAAAATAGGAAAAAT